>NZ_JBGLYV010000041.1:0-56395 GCF_047304225.1 Pseudomonas sp. Pseusp3
TAACGAAAACGCGTGTTCATTGAATGAACGCAGCGCTCTTGAGTCCATCGCGAGCGAGCTCGCTCCTACAGGTGAGCTGCGTCAATTGGCGAAGACCATGGCGAAGTAGCCGAGGACCGTAAGCAGGATTCCCGAGACTGCAAACGCCACGGGAAAACCGACCCACGGTACGTTGCTGCCGATCTCTGTCGCGGCCTCTTGGCACGGTCCGGAATGACTGCGGGCGCCGGCCATGCCGCCCATCAGTACCGCCGGATTGATTTTCATCAAGTGATAGCCAACCACCCAGACGGCGAACGGCGGCAGCATGCAGGCGACGAAGCCCACGAGGAATATCTGCACGGCAAGCGTTCCCGTCAGTTGAGCGAGCAGGGTGGCGCCGGCATTGATCCCGACAATGGCAACGAACACCAGCAGGCCCATGTCCTCAAGGATGTTACGCGCTGCGTTTGGCGTATTGCCGAAGAAGCGCAGGCGCGAGGACAGTGACGAGACGATGATTCCCGACACCATCAGGCCGCCGGCGCTACCCAGGCCGACCGAAGCGCCAAAGGCAGGGAACTGGATCAAACCGATCAGCAGCCCCAGGGTCATTCCGGCAAACAGCGTCAACAAATCAGTCAGGCTGCTGGGCCGGGCGATGACGCCAAACAACTCGCCCGCGCGTTGCACCGCGCCGGACAGGCCGGTGACGAAAAGCACATCGCGGCGTTGCAACGTGGTCTCCGGCCCTGCGGGCAGTGGTACACCGCCGCGCTGGATGCGAGTCAGCTGAACCTGCCCGGCCAGGTCCAGTCCGCGGAACTCCTTGAGCTTCTTGCCGATGACGGCTTTCTCGGTCACCAGGATCTCCGCATGATCCAGTGTTACCGCGAGCGCCTTGGCGTCATCGACTTCCGGGCCGATCAGGCCGATGTTGGCGGTGAGTCCCGTACGCGTGCCTCCAAGGGTAATCACATCCCCCAACTGCAACCGGATATCAGCATCTGCCCCGATCGACTCATTGCCGCGATGCACATTGACGACACGATATTCAGGGAATCGAGCGAGCAGCTGGCGGATGGTGAAGCCGGCAGTCGTGCGGTTATCCAGGCGATAGGCACGCAATCCGAAGGCCTTGTCAGCGGTGAGGCCGTCGTCCTCGAGATCATGCATCCCATGCTGTTCCTCATAACGACGGGCTGCCGCCTTGGCATCGACACCCCACCAGCGCGGCATGTATTTGCACATCAGTACGATGCCGACGGTGCCCCAGATGTAAGTAATGCCATAGGACAGGGTAATCATCGCGGACACCCCCTCGACCGTGTCACCCGGTGCGAGGTGGACGGCACCTGAGGCCACCGCCTGTTCGGCCGAGCCGATGGCGGAGGACATGGTCGTGGCCCCGGCGAGTATTCCGCCGGCCGCGCCTGTCGGCAAGTTCAAGAGACGAGTGCCCACAACCACCACGGCCAGGCTGAACACACTGCAAATGACCGCCAGGAGGGTGAACTTCAGCCCGTCATCCTTCAGGCTATTGAAGAAGGAGGGACCGACGCGCAAGCCGACTCCATACATGAACAGGTAGTAGAAGAGGTTCATGGTGAACGTGTCGAGCTTGAACGTGATGCCATAGAGGGATGCGGCAATGGCGATGCCACAGCCAACCACGATGGCGCCGCCGACTGTACCCAACCCATAACCCTTGATGGTGAAGCGGCCAATCAGCACCGCCAGGCTCACCACCAGGAACAGCAGCATGTAGGGGTTGGCATTGAGAAACGCAAAGAGTGCCTGCACGGGCTGATTCCCCCTTTTTCGCTACGTTAATGCCTGATGTCCGGAAACCTCAGGCAGTAGCGTAGCGTGTGAATCCGGGGCGGTTGACCCGCAACGCCATTTTCAGGCCGCAGCGCTCACGCTTGCGCCTTTCTCCTGCGACGCAACGTCATGCAGGGAAATCCTTGAAGTCTCCGGTAATGCCAGCCCGCCCGCCAGCGCGAGCAATGCGACCGCGATCAGGTAGAACGCCGGCGACAGGTTGCTGCCGGTGGTGCTGATCAGCCATGTCGCCACCAGCGGAGCGGTGCCGCCGAAAATGGTATAGGACATGTTGTAGGTAATCGCCGAGGCGGTGTAGCGGGTACGGGTAGGGAAGGTTTCCGAGAGCAGGGCCGCAGTCACCACGCCACACAACACCGCGCCGATCGCCAGCAGCATGACGCCGACGATGGAGGCTGCGAACGAGCCCGAACTGGCCATCAGGAACGATGGATACACGACCACGATCAACAGTGCGCAAGCCGTCACCACTGTCATTCGACGTCCGACCCGGTCCGAATACAGCCCGGCCAACGGGCAGATCGCCGCAGCGAACAGCAATGCAATCAGTGACACCAGCAACGCCGTGGCGCGACTCAGGCCACCGGCGACTTGCAGGTAGGTCGCGAAATAGGTGGTGAACATATAAAACGACAGGGCCGTCAGTGACACAAAGGCGCCCAGGCAGCAGATGGCCGCACCATGGTTGCGCAAGGTTTCCTTGAGAGGGGAGTGTGCGACCGCATGTTCCTGGGTCACCGCCTGGAATGCCGGCGTCTCATCGAGCTTCCAGCGCAAGTAAAGACCTACCAGGCCAAGGGGCGCGGCAATCAGGAACGGCAGACGCCACCCCCAACTGCCCATCGCCTCGGCCGACAACGACGCCTCGAGCGCGTAGGCCACCACGGCTGCCGCGGCAAAGGCGGAAAATGTCGACACCGGGATGAAGCTGCCGTACCAGGCGCGTTTGTCACTCGGTGCGTGCTCCATCAGGTAGGCGCAGGCACCGGCGTACTCGCCACCGGCGGAAAAGCCCTGGGCGCAACGGATCAGGGACAGAAGAATCGGCGCCATGACTCCGATCGCCGCATAAGTGGGCAGCAGACCGATCAAGGTCGTCGCCCCGGCCATCAGCAGTATGGTCATCGCCAGGGTTCGTTTGCGGCCGATCCGGTCGCCGAGCATGCCGAAGAAAATCCCGCCCAGGGGCCGAAACGCAAAGGCCACGGCGAATACCGCAAAGGTCTTGAGCAGCGCGGCACTGGCATCGCCGCTGGGGAAAAATTGCTGGGCAATGGTCGTGGCCAGAAAGCCATAGACGGCGAAGTCGAACCACTCGACGAAATTGCCGATGCCGGCGGCCACAATCACTCTTCTCAGCGTTTGCGGGCTGACTTGTTCCATCGTTGCGTTCGTCATGCTTGACCTCGACAATTCGTCAGTAAGCTATCGATTATCGGGGCAGACACTGAGGTGGCTCACTTCAAAAGTGTCATCCACATAGTCAGCACCGACTTCATGCCACTGAATGACGCATGATTCGCGCCAGATTGGCCGAAGGAGAGCAAAGGGCAATGTCTTCTCGAATTTGAAAAGCACCGAGGGTATTGTCGGTCGCCGGGACCCGTTCGATTTTTAAGGAATGAAAATGACATTGACTGTCGAAAGCCTCGTCAGGATCGCAATGACCAACCCGGTAAACGCAGAAATTTCCGCTCGCTTGCCTGAGCTCGGTTTGAGCCAATGCATGCTCACTGCCGGTTGCCTGTTCCAGGCCGTGTGGAATCATCAGTCTCAGCGACCGCCAGAGTGGGGCGTGAAAGACTACGATGTCTTTTACTTCGATGACGACCTGTCGTGGGAAGCCGAAAATGAGGTCATCCAGTCAGGTCAGCATCTGTTCCGGGACCTCGACGTGAACATTGAGATCAAGAATCAGTCTCGCGTTCACCTGTGGTATGGCCAGCGGTTTGGTGGGGATTATCCAAAGCTTGAGTCGGCCAGGGACGGGATTGATCGCTACCTGATTGCCGGCACCTGCATCGGTCTGGATGTTGAAACGGGCGAGGTCTATGCGCCCAACGGCCTGGCCGACACAGAGCACGGGCTGCTGCGTATCAATCCAGGGAACCCCAAGCCAGTCCTGTTCGATCAGAAGGCGAAAAGTTATCAGGCTCGCTGGCCCTGGCTCAGGATCATCGAGCCGCAAAGTTGAATCGGTTGAATGTCTCAAGCTGATATCATTCAAGAATTACAGGCTGAGTAGAACAACATGAACCGTCAAAAGAAACTGAAGCAGCTGTTCAAGGAGAAGGCCAAAAAGGCCAGTGCCAAACTGGCACCGAAGAACAAGCCTAAATACATTTGTAAAGCCGACCGATTGAAACTGGCGGCTGAAGCCAGTCACGAGCCAGTCAATTCCTCTGAGAGCTGATCCTTGTAGCTCGCGCACCACTCGAACACTCAAGCCCCTGGTTCTCGCGAGCCGGGGGCTTTTTTATGCATCATCGATGCGTTGCATCACCGCAGACCTAGCGAATACCGGTACCCGCCATCGACTCTGGCACCCACTGCGCCGTCGATAGCGGCTCGATGTAGCGGATGCCACCATGGGGACCGACCACGCCGTTGATGTTATAGGTGCCACGCGACAGGTCGTAGGTCATGAACGGGGTGGCATCCGGGACTTGCTGGTCATAGCTCTGGCTGAAGAACGCGAAGGAACCACGGTATAGCTGGCCACTGGTGTCGTACTGATCGGAGGCCAACGCGGCCCAGGTATCTTCATCCAGGTAAAAGCGGCGCTTCTGGTAGATGTGCGTCGCACCGGGCTTGAGGTTGCCCTCCACGACGTAGACCCGGTGTTTTTCCCAGCGTACGAAATCCGGGGAAACGAAATTGGGGGTGGTCAGCGATTTGGCGCTGCGCGCGTAAGTGAGTTTGTAGGTGTTGTAAGGCACGATCATTTCCTGCTTGCCGACCAGCGTCCAGTCATACAGTTCGAGCGCACGGGCGGTGCCGGGGTTGGGTGTGTCGTAGGCCAGGATCGAAATCTGTTTGACCCGGCGCTGGGCAGGCATGTACTGCCAGGCGCGGCCAGGAAACTCTGTGGCATTGGTGGCGTTCTTGAGCATGATCGACTCGCCGGCTCGGCGCGCAGGCCCGGTGTAGGACAGTTTCAACTGATAATAAATGTCCGAGCTGCTGAACGGCTTCGACAGGTTCTCGTAAATCGGGAAGGACACGTATGCCTCGCCGGTGACAGCCAGGCTCGGCACACCCGCCGTGTCGACGCTCCAGGAGTCGTACTTGGAGTGGATGTTGACGCCCTGGTAGCGCAGCAGGAAATTCCACATCGCTTCGGCGCCGGATTGCGGGATCGGGAAGGGCACTCCCGGCATCACATTGTCGATGGCGATCCCGCCGTTCAGGGACCTGGCGTTGGTGGCATTTGTGCGGCTGTTGTCCAGGATCGCCTGTGGTAGCGATGCGGTGCGGTGGGTCGGGTACACGTCGATGCGAAAGCCGGGGTAGCGCCTGGCCAACGCTACGGTGGTGGCGGTCAGCAGGCCTTTGTACGAATCGACGTTCCTGCCGTTGATCACCAGCAGTGGTTTTTCGTCCGCAAAGGGGTCCGGGCGCATGCTGTCGCCGGTCTTGAAACTGGATGGGGCCGTGGTCAGGCCACCGTTGTAGGGCGGGATGGAGCCATCGGCATTGCCGGCCTTTTCGGCACCCACCCAGGTCAGGCTGGTGCCCAGTCGCTCGGCTTCATGACCTGATACGTAGGCATGAGCATCGATGGCCAGCGCCATCAGGGGGAGGCCAGCCAGAAGACTTTTCACGAATTTCATATTGTTATTCTCCTGCCTGGCGTACCAGGCAACTCGTGACTCAGGCGCCGCGGATAAATCCGTCGGCTCAATCGCCAGAGGCTTTTTTCAGAACCTCCATTAAAGAGCCCACGATTAGGGGGCGCTTTTCATTTGACGACAGTCCCTTGGCTATTCATGACAGCCCCGGACGTTTGTCGAGGGGGGCGAGCAGAAACGGTTGTACCGGGCAGCCGGTAGCGAATAACTTGTGGTCCGTCTCAAAGTTGGCTTTAAAGTGAACAAAATCATTAAAAAACCCTTTATAAGTTATTGACGGGAGGCTCATGGCACATTGCTATCTATCAGCAAGTGAGTTTCGGCAGTTTTGGCTCAGGGAGCGCTGATGAGTTTTCGTACATTGACCGATTACCCGCAGCAAACGAGCCATTGCAACGTTGCCGCACTGCAGCCACCAGGGAACCCGGATACTGTCAGCATGGCTTACGCCGGCAACGACGACACGATCGAACACTTGCTGGATTCAGCACGCAATTGGGCCCATACCACCGCCTGGGCGTTTTATCGCGCCGGTGAACAAATGCATTGGGTCGGGCAGGGCGACCCGCGGGCGCAATGGCCTTCAAGCGTTGCGAATGAAGAGTTTGAAGCCTTTTGCCTGACCTCGAACCTGCACCGTTGGCCGGCCGGCAGAGGCGAAAGTGTGCTGGGTTGGCTGCTCGCGCCAGTCAAAGATGCTGCGGAGACTGCGTTCGCCGAGTTTGCCCAGCGCCTGGGCATTGAGCTGCAGACCAATACCCTTGCCCGCGCGCAGATCACTCAGCGAGTGCTGTATGAAATTACCTATCTGGCCAGTTCGACCCGTGACCGGTCGGTGTTTCTGGTGGGGGTTCACCGGCTGCTGGCCAGCCTGATCGACGCCGAAAACTTCTATCTGGCGCTGTATAACCCGCACACGGGCAAGATCGACTACCCGTATTACGTGGACATCATCGACGTTGATGCCCTGGAATCCGAAAACTACGAATACCTTGACCGTTCGCGCCTGTCGCTGACCGGGCAGGTGTTGACCACTGGCCAGCCGTTGTTGATCGACGCTGCTGGCATTCTCGCGGCCCAGGCCGAAAAGCGATTCTACTGCGTGGGCGATCGTCCCGAGTTCTGGATGGGCGCACCGCTGAAAAATGCCTCGGATGAGGTGTTTGGCATGCTGGCGATGCAGGTCTATGACGTTTCCCGTATCTACAGCGCTGAAGACCGCGCGCTGTTTCTGGTGGTAGCCCGCCACGTGGCCATGGCGCTGGACCGGATTCTGCACCGAGAGGACCTGGAAGAAACGGTGATGCGTCGTACCCTGGAACTTTCGGCACTCAACGACGCATTGCGCCAGGAAGTGGCAGACCGGGAGCGTGCCGAACATCTGCAGGGCGCGTTGTTCCAGATTGCAGAACTGTCCAGCCAGCCTGGCGATATGGCTGAGTTGTTTCAAACCTTGCATGGCATCGTCGGTGATCTGCTGTTCGCGCAGAACTTCTACATTGCACTGTTCGACGACGCGACCGGTGAAGTGACCTTTCCCTATTACGTGGATGAACGGCAGACGACCATCCCGGCGGCACGGCGTGGGCGCAGGGGCTTGACTGAATATGTGATTCGTCAGCGTCGACCTTGCCTGATTGATGCCGGCGAGGCCGAGCGGCTGTCCGCGCAGGGTGAAATCGAAATTGCCCACGAGTCTGTACGCTCCTACTCCTGGCTGGGCATCCCGTTGTTCGAAGACGACGTGGTGCGTGGCGTGCTGGCGGTGCAAAGCTATACCTCGCAGGTGCGCTATACCCTGCGTGACCAGGAACTGCTGACTTTCGTATCGCGGCACATTGACACTGCGTTGTCCCGACGCACCGCGGCCGAAGCGATCCATGCCGCCAACCTTCAGCTGGAAGCCCGGGTGCAGAGCCGCACCCGCGAGCTCGATCACGCCAATGCCAAGTTGCAGCACGAAAACGCTCACGATGCGCTGACCGGGTTGCCGAATCGCACCTATCTGCAACAGCGCCTCAATCTGGCCTGGTCACGGTTCGGCAGCGAAGGCGGGCACCTGGCGGTGATGTTCATCGATCTCGACCGCTTCAAGATGGTCAACGACAGCCTCGGCCACCATTTTGGCGACCTGCTGTTGATGCAGGCGGCCCAGCGTCTGCGCGGTTGCCTGCGTGACACCGACATGCTGGCGCGCCTGGGGGGCGACGAGTTTTCGGTGCTGGCCCCCGAGGCCCCGCTGGAGGTGATGATCGAAATCGCCGAGCGGATCCTGGTGGCGTTCGACCTGCCGTTTTTCATCAACGGCCATGAAGTTTTCTCCTCGTGCAGCATCGGTATTGTCAGCGCCGACAGTCAGTTCCACCACGAGCCCGCCGACTTGTTGCGCGATGCCGATGCAGCGATGTACCGGGTCAAGAGTGCGGGGCGCGACAGCTACGCGGTGTTCAACCAGGAAGTGCGCCGTGAAGTCTCGGACCAGGTCGAGCGTGAAGGCGCCTTGCGCAACGCGCTCAAGCGTACTGACGAACTGCTGCCGTATTTCCAGCCGATAGTCAGCGTCGAAACGGGTGAGCTGTTGGCCCTTGAAGCGCTGATCCGCTGGCATCAGCCGGGTGGCCGGGTGATCGCGCCGGGCGAGTTCTTGCCGGATGTCGAGGGTTTGCGCCTGATCGGTCGACTGGACCTGTACATGCTGGGCAGCATTGCAGCGATTCTCGCACAGCCCGAACATGCCAATTGGCCTGCGGTGCACGTCAATTGCTCCAGCTACAGCATGACGCGTCCCGACTTTGCCAGTGAGGTGCTGGCACTGTTGGCGCAGCACCAGGTCTCGCCATCGCGAATCTGCCTGGAATTGACCGAAGGGGCACTGGTCGCCGAGCCGGCGATTGCCCGCCAGACCATGCAGCAACTGGCTGACAATGGCATGTCGGTGGTGCTCGATGACTTCGGTGCAGGGTTTTCCTCCCTGAGCTATGTGCATCAATACCGTTTCAGCGGCTTGAAAATCGACAAGTCGTTCATCCTCGAACTGACCACCAGTTCCCGCAGTCGCGCGATCGTCCGGGCGATTGTGCGGATGGCCGAATCGCTGGACCTGAGTGTGGTGGCCGAAGGTGTCGAGGATGAAGCGACGCTGGATCTGCTGCGTGAGATCGGGGCAGGGCAGGCCCAGGGTTATCATTTCGCCAGGCCGATGGCGTTGAAGGCACTGTTGGCGAGTTCACTGCTCGATCGCCAGGATTGTTGATGTTTCGAGGCACAGGCATTGACGCCATGCCATGGTATGAACAACGCTCGGAAAAATCTGGAGCGCCCAATGCCGCCCATCACCACGCGCCTGTTGGCATTGTCTGTTCTTTGCCTGGCACTTGAAGTCCCGGCCCAGAGCAACGGCTGCCCGGCTGGCGAGAAACAAGTGTGCCTGGACGGCTGCATCTGCCTGCCGGACCTGGTGCCTGATGACGTCTACCAGATCGCGGCACCTGCCCTGGCCCTGTGGCTGACCCAGGCCCGCGCCGAAGCCGCCAGCGCCGGCCTTCAACCCGTTCCAGCGCACATCCGCGAGCAGCTGCTGCACTGGTACGACCCCGGTGTCCTCGATACCGCGCGCTACAAAATCAGCGACAACGGCCAACTCACCGCCGCCAATGCCATGCTGCAAAACCCCGATGTCGGTGCCGTGACGCTGATCGATGTCATCCTCTTCCGGGACGCTCAATCCGCCGAACAGGACATCGCGCTCTGGGCTCACGAACTGAAACATGTGCAGCAGTATCAGGAGTGGGGAGTGCAGGGATTTGCCCAACGCTATACCCAGGATTTCAATGCCGTGGAGGCGCCGGCTTATGCCATACAGGCTGAGGTCAGGCGCTCGCTGCGCAAAGAAACTTACTGAAGGGCAGCGTATTTCCCCGTCATTTCCGTGTACTACCCCTTTGGGAGTACTCACTCCGCGTGATAGGAAGTTTTTCCACGATACGCATACTTGTCGGGCCTTTGACAAAGTCATCCGCTTCCTGGCCAGGACGCTTTTTACCCGAAAGGTCTGACAATGAAACTTGAACTCTTACAGTTGGCGGGTCGCGATGGCGATGTCGCTTACAACCTGGAACGCATTCTACGGGCGATTGCCGAAAGTGTGCCTGGCACCGATATCCTGATGTTCCCCGAGTCGTTTATCACCGGCTTTCTCGACCACGGTAATATTGCCCGGCTCGCCGAACCCGTTTCCGGTCCCAGCGTCCAGGCAATCTGCGCTGCTGCCCGGCAGAGAGATGTCGCGGTAGTTGTGGGTTTGATCGAGCGCGATGGCGAGCGCTTTTACAACACCACGTTGTTCATTACCCCGGAAGGCGTGGCGCTCAGTTATCGCAAGACTCATCTGTGGGTCGGTGAACCTGGCCTCGTGCTGCCTGGCGACCGTTTTTCCACCGTGCAATGGCGCGGGGTGCGTATCGGTTTGTTGGTCTGCTACGACATTGAGTTCCCGGAAGGCGCGTGCGCATTGGCGGCACTCGGCGCGGAGCTGATTCTGATCACTGACGGCAACATGGAACCTTACGGCCACGTTCACCATACCGCCGTTGCCGCCAGAGCCCAGGAAAATCAGGTCTTCGCCGCCATGGTGAACCGCGTCGGCGAGGGTGCAGGCGAAGTCTTCGCAGGGGGCAGCAGCGTAGTCGATCCGTTCGGCAAGCGACTGTTTGAAGCCGGATCCCAGGAGTGCCGGCATGTCGTCGAACTGGACATGACGCAGATCGCACCGGCACGCGCGCTCTATGACTATCGCGCGCAGAAGCGCTTGCAATTGCACGGTGCGCTCAATGAGCAGGCGGACGGTCGCCGTGAGTTATTGATCCCCTGAGCGACGAACCCTGTTTCGCTTCCCAACAAGAACAATATCGCGGCGGACCGCCAATCGATGGCCGATTCGCCAGGAGCACCCCATGAAAGCAATGCGATTGCTGCACCTTGGCTTGTTCACTTTTTGCGGGCTGGGCACAGCCGCCAGTTGGGCGCAGGCCCCCAGCGTGAACTTGTACAACTGGTATGACTTCATTGCCCCGCAGGCGCCGAAGGAATTCGAGCAGGAGACCGGCACACCTATGGTGCTGGATACTTTTGATAGCTCTGAAGTCATGCAGAGCAAGTTGATGGTCGGACGTAGCGGATACGACGTAGTGGTGGTGACCAACAGTGCGCTGCCCAACCTGATCAAGGCCGGCGTACTCCAGGAGCTCGATGGCAGCCAATTGAGCAACCGCTCGAACCTTGATCCCGAGATTCTCGCCAAGGTCGCGCAGAACGATCCCGGTAATCGCTATGCAATCCCCTACATGTGGGGCACCACGGGTATCGGCTATGACGTGGATCAGGTGACCAAGGTACTGGGGGCGGCTGCCCCGGTGGACTCCTGGGATCTGATCTTCAAAGAAGAAAATATCGCCAGGCTCAGCCAATGCGGCGTCGCGATGCTCGACTCCCCCAGCGAGATCATTCCGATCGCCTTGCACTATCTCGGCTTGCCGCCCGACAGTAAAAATCCCGATGACTATGCAAAAGCCGAAGCGTTACTGCTGAAAATTCGTCCCTACATCACCTATTTTGATTCGTCACGGTTCATCACTGACCTGGCCAACGGCAATATTTGCGCTGTAGTGGCCTGGTCAGGTGGGGTGTACGACGCAAAGATCAACGCCGAACGCGCCAATAACGGTCGCCACCTGGCCTATCGGATTCCGCGCGAGGGCTCGTCGGTCTGGATGGAAACGCTGGTGTTGCTCAAGGATGCCCCTCATCCGCGGCAAGGCTTGAGCTTTATCAACTACATGATGCGCCCCGACATCATCGCTAAAAGCTCCAACTACCTGGGTTATCCCAACGGCAACAAGAGCGCCATGGCGTATGTCGATGAAGGGTTGAAGAACAATCCTGACGTCTATCCCCCGGCGGCAACACTGGCCACGCTGTTTCCCGACCAGCCACTGCCGCTCAAAATCGAACGCATTCGGACCCGGGTCTGGAGCAAGGTTAAAAGCGGGACCTGAATCCGTACATCAAGGGTGAACCGCAGCCGCGGTCCGGAAAAGAAACCGCGGCGACGGATCAATCAGGCGGCAGGGAGCAGGCCTTTCTGTCTGGCGACATGAGTCGCCATTGCGTCCATCAAATCCGGGGACAGGCAGTCATAGGGTTCCAGGCCGATCGAGCGCAGGCGCTCGCGAATAGCCTTCATTTGCGCTGGCGGTGTGCCGGTTTCGATGATGGAGGACACGAACGCCGCGAATCCCGGCGCAGCCCATCCGCTCTGTGGCGAAAGCTCGGTGTGGACGAAGTCCAGACCATAGAACGCATGGTTCTTGTTCTCGATGCGCCCAAAGAGATGGGCGTGACACTGCTTGCAGGCGTGGCGCTGGATGGTGGCGGTTTCGTCGACAATCGCCAGTTTTTCGCCGTGGGCAATGACGCTGACCTTATCCCGAGGCACTACGGCGATGACGGCGAATATCGCGTTTTTCGGTTTCCAGCATTTGCTGCAACCGCAGGCGTGGTTATACAGGGTTTGCGCGTCGATCCTGACCTCGACCTTGTCGGTCGCACACAGGCATTGCAGGGTGCCACCGGTGAAATTCGCGGCGGCGGGCTGGATGCCATTGTCCAGTACAGGGTGAAGTTGCAAGGTGCTCATGCTGGCTTCTCCGTTTCAGGGTGTCAGACAAAAGTGCCCGGGGCCGTGCCCCAGACTGGTAGTTCATCGGATTTCGAAAAGGACACAGTGCATAAACGGGTGACCTCCTTCGGTGCGACCGGTCGGTTCTCAATGCTCATGGGCATGTGAATGGATGGAAAGGGCCCCCGGTACCTTGGTGCGTTCGAGCCCTCCGCGTTCCAGCCACCGCAGGGTCTGCACATAGGCGCGCTGCAGCAAGGACTCGGTCTGGTCAAAGTTGAACACCGAGACATCCACGGGGCACAAGGGCGGGACGATGTGCAGGCTGGTGAGCGTGCGGAAGTGTTCGATGTCGTTCACCAGTTGGCGCATGCTCATCAGATTGACGGTGTGCAGGGCCAAGGCGACCAGGCCTCGGGGCGGTTGTGTCAGGGCGCAACTTATGCCGGTGGGGATGACCACGACGTTGGTGGCTCCCAAGGCGACGGCAGTCGAAATGGGTGTATTGCTTGCCACACCGCCGTCAACCAGGAACCGGTCGGCGATTTGTACGCAGGGGAACACCAGCGGGATGGCTGCGCTGGCCAGTAACGCCTGCTCGAGTTCGCCACTGGACAGAACGGTCTCGGCACCACTGAGCAGGTCGGTGGTGACGATGTGCAGGGGCAGCGCCGCCTCCTCAATGCGATGAATGGGCAGTGCCTGACCCAGCAATCGGTTCAAGGCCGCCGGTTGCAACAGAAAGCCGCGCCGCTTGATCAGTCCTCGACAGGTATCGAGCCAGGAGAGGGGAAAGATGTCGGTTTTACTCAGCCCCCGCCAGAATCCGGCGAGCGCCTCAACGCCATCGGAATCGGGCCTTGCGGCAAAGTAGGCACCGTTGATGGCGCCTACCGAAGCGCCAACCACCATGTCGAATCGAACATTGGCCTCGACCAGGGCCCGCAACATGCCGACCTGCACCGCACCCAGGCTGCCGCCACCAGCGAATACGATTGCGGTTTTGGTCGCCATGGCCGAAGTCTCGGTGCAGAAATGTATCGAGTCAGTGTAGCTGAGGGATAACTGTTACTTGCAGTGCTCGCCGTTGAGGCGGTTTTCAGCGCTTGCTTATGGCCAACCGAGCTGCGAACAGCACAAAGACCAGGCCTGTTGTGCGATCCATCCAGGTGATGACCTTCTCACGCCGCAGAACGCCGGCGAGTTGTTGAGTTGCGCCAATCAACGTCGACGACCACAACAAGCCGAGCACTACGTGAATGCTCACCAAACCGAATGTCCAGGCAATCAGGTTGTGCCCTTGGGGAATGAACTGAGGGAGAAAGGAAACGTAGAAAATCCCGATCTTGGGATTGAGGACGTTGCCCATCATGCCCTTCAGGAACCAGTTTGCATTCGGCCTTGCGTCCGCTTCGACGGGCGATAATGAGTTGCGCGGGCGCAGCAACATGTTCAGTCCGAGCCACGCCAGGTAAGCGGCGCCGCAGTACTTCAACAGGCTGTACGCCAGCCCCGATACTGCAATCAGAGCACCCAGGCCAAAGGCGACGGCAGCGCCCCACAACAAGCAGCCGGCATTGATACCCAGGGCTGCGCGAAACGCCTGCTGTTTGCCTTCCACCGTTGCGGTTCGCAAGACCAGGGCGGTATCGAGGCCCGGTGTCAGCGTCAGCAGGGTGGCGGCAAAGGTAAAGGCAAGGAGGTTGTCGGCAATGGACATCGGCGTATGACTTTAAAGTGATGAAGCCCGAACGTTAGCACATGGCTGGCAGGCTTCAGATTTCGTTGAGTGCTCTAAACGCCGCTCTTGCGTCCAGAGTCAAGAGCGTGCTGACGCGGCCAGACCTGTCCCGCTGGCTCAACCGGGTGGTGGGATCGACCTTCATCTGCTTCGGCGCCGCCATCCTGACCATGCGTCGACAGGCTGTATAAGAGGAGGGCGGCTACCAGCACAGTGCAGCCGATCAGCAGAAACTGAACCGGGTGCACTCCAATGTGTTTTTCCGCTTGTCAGCCGACGTGGCCGGTCACCTGAGCGCATAGCCTTGTCAACTGTTCGGCCAGATCGATCACTCGGCGTGGTGCGTCGGGGCGCAGGTGGAGCGCGATTTCCAGTGGCGCCAGTTCGGCGAAGGACTCGGCCACGCCCAACCGTCGGTGGCCGGGCAGTGCAAGTCGCGAGGGGAGCACGCTGACGCCGAGACCATCGGCGACTGCCGAGCGGACACTCGCGAGGCTCGCACTGCTGTAGCCGATGCGCCAGCGTCGGCCGGCGCTCTCCAGTGCGTGGATCATTTCATCGCGATACAAGCCGCCGACCGGAAACACCACCAGTGGCAGCGGGTCGCGCTCGTATGTCGGTTCGTTGAGGCTGTCGAACCAGGCGAGCGGTTCGGGCCAGGCGGCATGTCCCACAACCTGTCCAGGGCGCTGCTTGATCAGCACCAGGTCGTAGTCGCCGGCACAAAACTGTTGCCATAGCGTGTTGCTCAGCCCACTGCTGATCTCAAGCCTTATCGACGGGTGCGCGCGTGCGAAGGCGCCAAGCGTTGGCGTCAGCAAGTCCGAGGCGAAGTCTTCTGGCACGCCGATGTGCACCTCGCCCTGTGCGTGGCCCTTGCGTAACTCCTCCACTACCTCTTCCATCAGCCCCAGAACCCGGCGCGCATAGCCGAGCAAGCGCTCGCCGTCCTCGGTGGTGACGACGTAGCGCCCGCTGCGGTTGAGCAACTCACAGTCGAGTTGCTCCTCGAGGCGCTTCAACTGTTGGCTGATGGTCGACTGGCTCAAGTGCACGCGTTCACCGGCGCGCGTGAAACTGCCGCTCTCTACCACCGCGACGAAACTCTTGAGCAGCAACGGATCGATCAGCGTCGAAGTCATTACATTCCCCACTAATTGCCATTCGAACATTTAATTTCCGAATGATAGCACCTGCTCTTAATCTTGCAGCACAGCCTCTGACGCGGCCTGTTGACCAGAATCTCCAAGGTAAATGTGATGACAAGTGACGTGACGCTGATGCAAGAGATGCTGCCGAACCGGCATTCGCACCGGCCGCAAAGAAGTGCCCGCCATGACTGACCATGAATCGGCTTGCATCGCTACGAGCGTGTCGCGCGCAGGTGAAGTATCACTGACGGCACTGGTGCTCATGGTGCTGCTGGGCTTGAATTTGCGGCCATTCCTGACTTCGGTGGGCCCGGTGCTCGATCTGGTGCGCGCTGATATTGGCCTCGATTTTCGCGCCGCCGCGATGTTGACCACCTTGCCGTTCGTGCTGATGGGCCTGATTGCCTTCATTGGCATCGGTGTCGCACGCCGCTTCGGCGAAAGGCGGGCGCTGGCCGGCGCATTGGTGCTCTTGATGCTCGGGTGCGCGTCACGTGCCGTGGTCAAGGACGGCGCGCAGTTGATTATCGGCGCCGGTATCGCCGGCACCGGTGTGGCGGTGATCCAGGCCTTGATACCGGGTGTCGTCAAACGCTGGTTTCCTGAACGGATAGCGATGGCGATGGGGCTCTACTCGGCGGCATTGGTCGGTGGCGGGGCGCTGGGCTCGCTGGCCAGCACGTGGCTGAATACGTATGGCGGCTGGAGGCTGGGGCTTTCCATGTGGGCGTTGCCAGCGCTTGCCGTGCTCTTGCTTTGGCTGGTGTGCGCGCCACGCACGCCGCCGATAGAAGCTCGCGGACCTGTACCGGCCTTGACCGGCAGCTTTTTCAAGAATCGGCGTGCCTGGCAGTTGGCCGCCTACTTTGGGCTTACCAACAGCGGTTACTCGAGTCTGGTGGCATGGCTGCCTTCCTTCTACCAGCAGCAGAACATGGGCCTGCAGGCCTCGGGCAACTTGCTCGCGTGGCTGGCGATGTTCCAGGCGACGGCGGCGTTCGCCATGCCGATGCTCGCCCGCCGCAGCGCTGACCGGCGCGGAGCCTTATGGCTGACGATCGCGCTGCAGGCCGTAGGCTTCGCCGGTTTCGCGCTTGCCCCCAACGCAGCGCCGTGGTTGTGGGTCGCACTGGCCGGTTTCGGCCTCGGCGGGTTCTTCTCGCTCAGTCTGATTGTCAGCCTCGACCACTTGCCCAATGCACAAGCGGCCGGGACCTTGGCGGCCTTCGTTCAGGGCATCGGTTTCCTGCTCGCATCGAGTGCTCCCTGGTTGATCGGCTGGCTACGCGACTCCGGCGGCAGCTTCATCACCGGTTGGTGGTTGCACATTGGGGTGCTCGCGGCGATGGCGGTGCTGACGATCAAGTTCTCCCCGGCGAGCTACCGACGCAGCATGCAAGCGGTGTGATGAATACTTGTAGGAGCGAGCTCTGCTCGCGATGGTCGTTAACGATTACGCGTGTTTACTGATTAAACGCGGCGCTCTCAAGTACATCGTGAGCGAGCTCGCTCCTACAGGGAGCGGTATTACATACAGGATCAGCCATTTTTTATAACCGCAATACCCATGTGCTTACGGAGAATAATATGAAGAAGTTCGCAGTTTCAGTTGTTCTGGCCTTGGCCGCCAGCGGCGTCTACGCGAAAGACTTGCAAGTCATTCGCTTCGGTGTTGACCCCACTTACGCCCCGTTCGAGTCGAAGGCGCCCGATGGCAGCCTTGTGGGCTTCGATATCGATCTTGGCAACGCGATCTGCGAACAGCTGAAGGTCAAGTGCGTATGGGTCGAGAACTCCTTCGACGGCATCATCCCGGCGCTCAAAGCCAAGAAGTTCGATGGCATTCTTTCCTCCATGAGCGTGACCGAGAAACGTCAGGCGCAGATAGCCTTCTCCGACAAGATCAGTAATGTCCTGCCTCGTCTCATCGCAAAAAAAGGCTCCGTTCTGCTGCCAACGGCCGAATCCCTCCAAGGCAAGCGTGTCGGAATCGAGCAGGGCTCCACGCAGGAAACCTATGCCAGGACTTACTGGGCGCCGAAAGGCGTCACCGTAACGACCTACCAGAACCAGGATCTTGTTTACCAGGACTTGATCGCCGGCCGCCTGGATGCAGCGCTGCAGTCTTCAGTCCAGGCCGACCTGGGTTTTTTGAAAACCGAGAGCGGACGTGATTTCGCTTTTGCCGGCCCGGAATTGCGCGACCCGAAAACGCTCGGTGTGGGAGCGGGAATCGGCTTGCGCAAGGAAGACAATGAACTACGCGAACAGATCAATGGGGCGCTTGCCGAGATTATCAAGGACGGCACTTACCAGAAAATCTCCGATAAATATTTCTCCTTTGATATCTACAACTAATCGATTGCAACGTCAGCCCGCGATGGAGTCATTCGGCCTGAATGTATTCGAATCAATTACGAATCCATATTTTTTGCGGCATTCAAAAACAAGAAAAACACGATTGAACAAGACAGGCAGCATCGGCTGACCTTTCGAGTTCAAGGAGAATGTAATGTCCTTGGCAGACTATGGGCCGCTGATCGCGAGTGGCACCTGGATGACACTGAAGCTGGCCACATTATCGCTGCTGGCCTCGGTACTGATTGGATTGGCGGGCGCCAGTTCCAAGTTGTCGGGTAATCGGTGGCTGCGCAATATCGCCACCCTCTATACCACGATGATACGCAGTGTCCCCGACCTGGTGACCATGCTGTTGCTGTTCTACAGCATTCAGATCCTCCTCAACCAGATCACCGAAGGGCTTGGAATGGATCAGATTGATATTGATCCTTTTCTCGCGGGAGTAGCGACGCTTGCGTTTATCTACGGTGCTTATTTTACCGAGACGTTCCGCGGTGCTTTCCAGGCAGTCCCACGCGGTCAGACAGAGGCGGCCATGGCCTATGGCCTCAGTCGATGGCAGGCGTTCTATCGGGTCCTGTTCCCGCAAATGATGCGTTTTGCCTTGCCCGGTATTGCCAACAACTGGCAGGTCATGATCAAGGCAACCGCACTGGTGTCCATCATTGGCCTGTCCGATATCGTCAGGGCCACCCAGGACGCCGGCAAGAGTTCCATGCAGCTGTTTTACTTTACCGTGATCGGTGCACTGATTTATCTCGTCATTACCACGGTCTCAAACGGCGTCTTGATATGGCTCAAGCATCATTACTCCGTCGGTGTTCGGGAGGCTGAACTGTGATCGCGATTATCCAGGAATATTGGCAAGCGTATTTGTGGTCGGACGGCGCCAACTTTTCCGGCCTGGCAATCACCTTGTGGCTGCTGGTGCTGTCGATCGCGATCGGATTCGTGCTGTCGGTGCCGCTGGCCGTGGCTCGGGTTTCAAAAAACAAGTTCGTCCGACTTCCCGTCTGGTTCTACACCTATGTGTTTCGTGGCACGCCGCTCTATATACAACTGTTGATCATCTACACCGGTGTCTACAGCCTGAGCGTGGTGCGCGAGCATGAATTCCTCGACATGTTCTTTCGCGAAGGCTTCAACTGCACGGTGCTGGCGTTCGCGCTCAATACCTGCGCTTACACCACGGAAGTCTTCGCTGGCGCGATCAAGTCGGTGCCGTACGGCGAGGTAGAAGCGGCCCGGGCCTTCGGCATGTCGAAGTTCAACCTGTACCGCCGCATCATCCTGCCCTCGGCGCTGCGTCGCGCACTGCCGTACTACAGCAACGAGGTGATCATGATGCTGCATTCGACCTCGGTGGCGTTCACCGCCACGGTGCCCGACATCCTGAAGGTCGCCCGCGACGTCAACTCGGCCACCTATGCAGCGTTCGAGGCTTTCTTCATCGCCGCACTGTTGTACGCAGTGATAGCGCTGTCACTTGTCTGGCTATTTCGTCGCGGTGAAACCCGCTGGCTGGCCTTCCTGAAACCCCAGGCCGCCTGAAGGCCGCATACGCAGGGTCAACACCATGTACAAACTGACCGTAGACGATCTGTACAAGAAATATGGCAATCACGAGGTGCTCAAGGGCGTGTCGATCAAGGCCAAGGCAGGCGACGTGATCAGCATCATCGGCTCCTCAGGTTCAGGCAAGAGTACCTTCTTGCGCTGCATCAACTTCCTCGAACAACCGTGCGCCGGCCGAATCACGGTGAACGCCGAGGAAATCCGCACCGAGAAGGACCGGAACGGCGGGCTGCGCGTGGCCAGCCAGAAGCAGCTGCAAAGCATGCGCACCAAGCTGTCCATGGTGTTTCAGCACTTCAACCTGTGGGCGCACATGTCTGTGCTGGAAAACGTGATCGAGGCGCCGATGCATGCGCTTGGCCTCAGCCGCGATGAGGCGGTGGCTCGCGCACGCAAGTACCTGGCCAAGGTCGGCCTGCCGGCCAGCATGGAGGCAAAGTACCCGTCGCATTTGTCCGGCGGTCAGCAGCAGCGAGTGGCGATCGCCCGGGCCCTGGCGATGGAGCCGCAAGTGATGCTGTTCGACGAGCCGACCTCGGCGCTCGACCCCGAGCTGGTCGGTGAGGTGCTGAAGGTGATGCAGGCCCTGGCCGAAGAGGGCAGGACCATGGTGGTGGTCACGCACGAGATGGCCTTTGCCCGCGAGGTGTCCAACCACGTGATCTTCCTGCACCAGGGCAAAATCGAGGAAGAAGGCAGCCCGGAGCAACTGTTCAGGCACACCAGGAGTGAGCGACTCAAGCAGTTCCTTGCCGGCAACTTGAAGTAGCCCTTTGGGTAACCCCTTAAAGAGTGCCCCGTTGGCCATCTGGCGGCGGGGGCACGCTCAAACCGTGATGAGGTTCAAATGACGTTCTGGTTGCGTAATGTCCGCCCCTATGGCGGCGAAATCGAAGATGTACAGATTGTCGAGGGGCGTATCGGCGATCGTCGGCCAGCCAGTGGCAATCCAGTCGCCGGTCCTGACCTTGACGGACAGGGTCAACTACTCGTTCCGTCACTGGTAGAAAGCCATATCCATCTGGACAAGACCCTGTGGGGACAGCCATGGCGGCCACACAGTGCAGGCCCAAACCTCAAGGCGCGCATAGCGAACGAACGGCAAATCCTGCGCGAGCTCACATCACCCATTGCCGAGCGCGCGGGTGCCCTGCTGGAACAATGCATCGCTCGCGGCTCGCTGTTGTTGCGCTGTCATGTCGACGCCGATCCGGAGTTGGGTATCGAGCATGTGGAGGCCATGCTGGAGCTGCGCGAACGCTACGCCGACCTGGTGGATATCGAGTTCGTCACCTTTCCTCAGGTTGGCCTGGTCAACCGCCCCGGGGTTGAAGCATTGATGCGAGAAGCCCTGGGTCTGGGGGTTGAGGTAGTAGGGGGGCTGGACCCCTGCGGCATAGACAATGATCCGATCGCGCACCTGTCGATCCTGTTCGAGCTCGCAGACAGGTTTGATCGCGGTATCGATATCCACCTGCATGACGGTGGGGAGCTGGGGCTTTGGCAGATTGCTCGCATCATTGATTTCACAGAGCGTTATCAACGGCAGGGGCGAGTCATGATCAGCCATGCCTTTTGCCTGGGCATGAAAGACTGGGCTCAAGTGCTGCCGTTGGCTGAACGCCTGGCTGCCAACAAAATTTCCCTGATGACCACGGCGCCATCTGATATTGCCATCCCGCCCTTTGCCGAGCTGCGCTCAGTGGGGGTAAACGTCTGCCTCGGTTCAGATGGCATTCGCGACGCATGGACTCCAATGGGCAATGGCGACATGCTCGAACGCGCGATGCTGCTCGCGTTGCGCTGCGGCATGCGAACGGACCCTGAAATCTGCGCAGCGTTCGAAGCCGCTGCCGGCAATGGGGCCCAGGCACTGGGGCGAAGTGATCATGGATTGGCGACAGGGCAAACAGCCAACTTGTTACTGTTGCCCGCAGAGACACTGAGTGAAGCCGTTGTCGCTCGGCCGCTGGCGCGGACGGTGATCAGCCGCGGCATCGTCGTGGCGAAAAATGGCAGCCTGCTGCAGAGCCGCCTGTGACCCAAAACACTTTGCCCCCAGCCTCAACCGGATGCCCTGTATGACACATCGTGACGCCCCCCTCAACAAAGCAGACCTGCTGATCGAGCATGGCGTGGTCATCACCGTGGACGACCAACGGCGCGTCATTGAGGACGGCGCAGTGGCCGTGCTCGGCAACCGCATCGTAGCGGTGGGGCGCACGGATGAACTGCGGGCTCGCTTCACTGCTGAAAAAGTCATCGATGCACGCAACAAGGCGGTGCTCCCGGGCTTGATCGACAGCCACGCCCATGCCGGCCACGCGATGCTGAAAACCATCGGCGGCGGGGAGGGCGATGCCTGGATGAAGGCTTGCGAGACCATTTACACCTCGGCCTCCGGAGTCGGGTTCTGGGAGGTCGACGCCAGGTTGTCAGCGCTGGAACGGCTGAAATGCGGCACCACCACCGGCGTGTCGCTACTGGGCGGAGGCGATTCGATCATGCGGGTCGACGACCCGGTCTACGCGCAACGCCACGCCCAGGCCATTGCCGAAATCGGTACCCGCTCGGTGGTAGCCGTCGGGCCGTCGCGGCCGCCAGCGCCGCGCACCTACCTGGACTGGTCGACCGAATCGCCCACTCGGCGCGAAGTCAATTTCGAGACCATGTTCGAGGTCTGCGAAGAAATCGCCAGGAGCTGCGACGGTATGGGTGATGGCCGGGTACGCATTGCCATTACGCTGCCGGTGTACGCGCCACAATACGAGCCCGGCCATCGGGAGTTGGCACCTCTGTTCCGCCAGCAAGCACAGGATTACCTGGCCCTGGCCCACCGCCATGGTCTTACGTTCACCCAGGATGGCCACCGCGCCGGTACGCTGGCGCTGGCCCACCGCGAACTGGGCCTGCTCGGCCCGACATCCTTCATGTCGCACTGCATTGACCTGACAGAGGAAGACATCGCCCTGTGCCGCGAGACACAGACCAGAATCGTGCACAACCCGAGCGCCATCATGTCGATCCTGGGCCGCTGCCCGGTGCCGGAACTGATCGAGGCCAATGTAACCGTCGCCCTCGGCTCCGACGGCGCCGCCCCGGACCGTGGTTACGACATGTTCCGCCACATGTTCCAGTGCATGCACTACCACCGCCGCCATTTCCGCGACCCGGACATCCTGCCCCAGGGCAAGGTGCTGGAAATGGTCACTATCGATGCCGCCAAAGCACTGTCGATGGAACATGAGATCGGCTCGCTGGAAGTCGGCAAGAAAGCCGACATCATTCTGATCGACCTGTTCAAACCGCACCTGATGCCGATGAACATGCCGGTCCACCGTGTCACTTGCTTCGCCAACGGCGCTGACGTGTGTACCACTATCGTCGATGGCAGGATCCTGATGGAAGACTACGTCGTACGCGCCGTCGACGAGGCTGCTGTGCTGGTCGCGGTGCAAGAGGAGTCGGAACGCATGCTGGATCGTAGTGGCTTGCGCCATCTGACAGACGAATCGAATAACCTCTGGCGGATGGCTCGGTATCATGCGGCAGGTTGAGTAACGCGGCTGCAAATGCCGGCACAGCCTCAGGGCAATCAACCCCTGCCAAAAGCGGTCAATGAAACAGGGGCGCTTCTACCTCCAAAAATGGGGCATTTCACCCACCCAACCGGGCGTTTACCACCTGATTTGAGGAATATTCCCCGCCTCACCCATTCTCTCGCTCGAAACACCCGGAAACATCCTGTTAATTGATTTGAGCTTTTTCTTCGCTCGATTGAAATGGCTCATTAGTTGCAGCCCCCAGTTACCCGCAACAACTTTCGTCCCGCACATCATGGAGACAACGGGGCTTGCCAGGTTCGGCATGACGCGAGGGGTGAAAAATGAAAAACGCGACACCACCAAGCAGCTCCGTCGCTTCAAATGAGGAGCTTCTTATGAGTTCCATGATCAGGATTGGCATCGTTGATGATCACCCGCTGTTAAGGGATGGGGTCACGATGGCGCTGAAGAAAATAGCTGATTTTCAGGTAGTCGAGCAGGGTGGGTCTGCCGACGATGCCCTGGAAATTGCCGCCCGTTTTGCTCCGAATGTGTTGCTGATGGATGTAAATATGCCGGGCGACAGCTTTGCTGCCGTGCGAGCGATCTCGGCTTCTTCGCCGGCAGTCAAGGTTTTGATGCTGACGGTATCCGAGTCCATCGAGGACGCCTATTCCGCCCTCGAAGCGGGCGCGCAGGGATATGCGTTGAAAGGCATAAGCGGTCGTGAGCTTGTACAGATCATCAGAAACGTTGCCGCTGGTGAAACCTTCATTACACCCAGGCTTGCCAGCAAGCTGTTGAGCAATTTCAGAAAGCACGCGGATGACAAGCAAAAGGTCGAGCTGACCCATCGCGAAGAACAGGTTATCCGGGAAGTATCGAAGGGCCTGACCAACCGCGAGGTTGCCATCAAGCTCGAGCTCTGCGAGAAGACCATCAAGCACTACATGACGAATGTCATGTACAAGCTGCGCGTTCGCAACCGGACGCAGGCAGTCGCAGCAGTGAGACGGCATTGGGAGAGTGACCATATACCTGGCTTGTGTGGGGCTCTTCAACGCCGCGACTTGAATGACAATGGTTAGCCGGATAACGAGTCATAAGCGCTTGCGGTGACTTGAATGCAACGATCATGTTGGCACGGGTGATCAGATTCTGAACTGCGCCCTGACTTTGGTTCCGGCATGGGGCGCCGATTCAATGGTGAATATTCCGCCGAGGGATTCGACGCGATAGCGCATGCCGACAAGGCCCAGATGAGTTCTGCCTCGCCCCGGCACACTCGGTTTCTCGGTTGGAATACCCACTCCCGCATCCTCGACTTGCACTTGCAGCAGGCCTTCAGAGTGCGAGGCGCTGAGCTTTTGGCCTTTTCCTCCGGCGTGGATATAGGCATTGTTCAATGCTTCCTGGGCGAACCGGTAAATACAGATTTTATGCGCTATCGGTACATCGTCCGGAAGCGTATCAAGCTGCAGATCGACTCGTGTCTCGGTTCGCTCTTCGTGCCGCTGAACAAGCAATACCAGCGCATCGTGCAGGGTCAGGTCATTGACTTCGGGAACCGCCAGGCCAAGTGATATTTCCCGCACTTCGTTTAAAGCATCCTCGCCGGCACGTCTGATCATTTCGAGGGCTTCCCCATCCGAGGTGCCTGCCGAATCTTCGAGCTCTTCAAGGCGAAGGAGAATAAGTGACAACAGCTGGGCAGGACCGTCATGAAGATCGGCCCCGATCCGGCGAAGGGTGAGTTCATTGATTCTGGAGAATTCGCGATTGGCTGTAGTGACCTTGTGCTGAAGGGCGGCATTATTGGAGTGCAACCTGGCTTGCTCTTCCATTCGCCATTCAAGTGCTGTTTCCTGCAGCTTTATTATCTTGTCGCCACGCCGAACGATAAAAAACAAAAGCAAAATCATCGCCATCGTTGCTGTACCAACAACCGCCCATACTTTTTTGCGAACGTTATTGATTTCGCGCTGTAACGCTTGCGCGGTTTCGTAGAACTCACCAACCGCAATAATCTTTCCAGTACCCGCTTCGCGCAGTGGAGCAAAAATTTCATAGAACGGAATATTCAGGCTTCGCTCAAAAGCGTCCTCGGTATCATCATCAAGATCATCGTTCAGTTCTGTATAGATCTTGCCCGCCAGCGCCTGTGAGATCTCCTCTGTCGGAAAATTTTTATTGAACGTGGATTTGTCGGTGCTGTAGACAATCGTGCCGTCCGGGAGCCAGATCTTCACCGAGACAACATGTGTACTGAACGAGGTGCTGGACAGCAGGTTATCAATGGTCTGGATAGTTCCATCGGGGAGTTCCCTGGCAGTGGTCAGACCCTGGACGAAAGGTTCGAGAAAGTTCTCCATATACCGCGCCCCGGTCTCTGCCGCAGTTTGAACCGTTGCATCTTCGATACTCTGGCTTACGAGGTTTCCAACGAACGTCATGGTCAAACCCAGAATTACTGTGGCGCAGATCACGAACTGGGTTGAGCGGCTTAAATGGCGCAGTTTCGCAAGGGGGCCCTGTCTCCCGGGCACTCCACCACTGGACGTTTGGCCGACGTCTGATTCGACCAAGGTCTGATCCGATTCACTGACCAAGGTCTCAGAATTTGATTGGCCTTTCGTCTCTGTACACATCCGGGTAGCACCTCAATACTCATTTTCAATGGAGTGTAAAGCTGGCGGTAGAGGATGAAGGCGGGAGGCGCGATGAATAGTTTAAAAAGATTCTCGACCACTCTGGATAATCGCTATTTCCGGCAACAACAGCCGGGGGTCATTACCAATAGCGTGGTCGTCCATTCGCGCCTTGTACTGTCACCTTATGGCCATACAGACCAGGATGGAAACGTCAGCACGCTTGGTACTCAAGTCAAACCCGGTTCACCACCAGGCGTGTGGGAGCAGTCTCCAATACATACTAGTCAATTCGTGGTCGATGCCAGTTTTCTCCTGGATAAAAGGCTTGTTGACGAAGCCGCATGGACGCAGAACCGTGCCATCACCCCTCAGGAAGTCCCGGACTATGGCGATCTTCGCCAGCATTTTCCGGCCAATGACTCCGGTCGCTGGATGTGTGGCATCTGTGACAAGCCCACTATGCCTGAGAGAGCTCCATGGACAAATGCATAGAGCCCCGATACGTGACGGGGCGTTTAGCAAGTTGCACCTTCTATTCAACCTGCGTTCACGGGCCGTCGCCTCCTTGAGGCGCAATACCAGCCTGTAGGTACGGTTACCACGGGGAATTGACCCTTAGTTGAGCACTGCTGATTGCACGCCATTCAGCAAGGGCTCGGTGCGCCCGTACGACCAGGTCCCGTCGTTCAATTTTCGATTTTCATTTATGGGGTCCAACACTAAACCATGCGCTTGCAGCCGTGTTTCATGCGTGTGGTTTCCTGATTAGTCGAGCATCGAGGAATCAACCATGGCCAGCTTCATCAAGTCCGATCTCGAGTTCATTCTCGAACAAATTTTCATCGCCGAACGGCATGCGGCAGGCGTGAGTCTGGCTGACATGCTGCCGAACGTAGAAGTACCTTTCGGCCTGCGCACCGTCTCCGGCATCTACAACAATCTGGCCAATCCCCAGTTCGGTGCCGCCGACAACATCTTCCCGCGCATGACGCCGCCGGTGTTCAATACCGCGCAGGTACAGCCGGCCGGCTTCTTCGGCCCCACCGATCCTGGCGGAACCACGCCGACTTCCTACCAGCAGACCAGCGGTTTCGTCTTTGACTCGCAGCCGCGCACCATCAGCAACCTGATCGTCGACCAGACCGCCAACAACCCGGCGGCGGTCGCGGCCGCAGCGTTCAATCCGGATTCACAGACTGTCACCAGCCCCGGTCTGGACGGGCTGTTCGGCACCGCCGACGACGTTTCCGTCTTCAAGATCCCCAATATCACGCCGGACGCGGGCCTGACCGTGCCCTTCAACGCCTGGATGACCTTCTTCGGCCAGTTCTTCGACCATGGCCTGGACCTGGTCACCAAGGGTGGCAGCGGCACAGTGTTCATTCCGCTGCAGCCCGACGATCCACTGTTCGTGCCTGGTAGCCCGACCAACTTCATGGTGTTGACCCGGGCCACCAATCTGCCCGGTCCCGATGGCATCCTCGGCACGGCCGACGACATCCACGAACAGCAAAACACCACCTCGCCGTTTGTCGACCAGAACCAGACCTACAGCTCGCATCCCTCGCACCAGGTATTCCTGCGCGCCTATGAGATCAACGCCGCCGGCGATCCGGTCGCCACCGGCAAGCTGATCACCAATCGTGACCTGGGTGCCGATGGTGTGTTCGGCACGGCCGACGATGTCGAAACCGGTGGCATGGCCACCTGGAAGGTGGTCAAGGCCCAGGCCCATGATCTGCTCGGCATCAACCTGACCGATGCCGATGTGTTCAATCTGCCGCTGCTGGCGACCGACGCCTATGGCAACTTCATCAAGGGGCCCAACGGTCTTCCGCAAGTGGTGATGTTGGGCGCGGATGGCATTGCCGGCACCGCCGACGACATACTCGTCGAGGGTAACCGCGCCGCTCCCATCGACCTGACGAACGCCGTGCGCACCGGCCACCAGTTCCTCATCGACATTGCGCACAGCGCCGATCCGACTGGCGGCCTGACGCCCGACGCGGACAACGTCATTGGCGGCCCGCAAGCGCCCGGCACCTATGACAACGAGTTGCTGGATGCGCACTACATCGCCGGCGATGGCCGCGTCAACGAGAACATCGGCCTGACCACCGTTCACTCCGTTTTCCACCACGAACACAACCGGCTGGTTGATCAGACCAAGCAGACAGTGCTGGCTTCCGCCGACCTCGATTTCCTGAACAAGTGGCTGATGCCCGATGCCCAACTGACAGCGTTGCCAGTGACGCCGGCCGACATCGCGGCCCTGCACTGGAACGGCGAGCGGTTGTTCCAGGCCGCCAAGTTCGGCACCGAGATGCAATACCAGCACCTGGTGTTCGAGGAGTTCGCGCGCACCATCCAGCCGCAAGTGGACGTCTTCCTGGCACCCATGGGTAACGACACCACGATCGACCCGTCGATCGTCGCCGAGTTCGCGCACACGGTCTTTCGCTTCGGTCACTCGATGCTGGTGGAGACGGTCGATCGTTTCGATGCCAACTTCAACGTCGTCGGCGACGGCAATCCGACTGACCCGGGCAATCAACAGACCGGCCTGATCGCGGCCTTCCTCAACCCGCTGGCATTTGCTGCGAGCGGCCCGACCGCTGAGCAGGCGACAGGCGCCATCGTACGCGGCCTGACCCGCCAGGTCGGCAACGAGATCGACGAGTTCGTGACCGACGCGGTGCGCAACAACCTGGTCGGTCTGCCCCTGGACCTGGCCGCCCTCAACCTGGCGCGCGGCCGCGACACCGGCATCCCGTCGCTGAACGCGGCGCGGCGCGAGTTCTACCACATGACCGGCGACAGCCAGTTGACCCCCTACACCAGCTGGGCCGATTTCGTGCAGCACATGAAACACCCGGAATCGCTGATCAATTTCATCGCCGCCTACGGTACGCATTCAACCATCACTGGCGCTACGACGCTGGCGGCCAAGCGCGCCGCGGCTGCGGATCTCGTGCTCGGTAGCGCCACGGCACCGGCTGATCGCCTGGACTTCCTGCACAGTACCGGCGCCTGGGCCAGCACCGCCGGTGCGGACGGCATTCTGCACACTGCAGACGACGTGACCACCACCGGCCTGGACAACGTCGACTACTGGATCGGCGGCCTGGCTGAGGAGAAGATGCCCTTTGGCGGCCTGCTGGGTTCGTCCTTCAACTTCGTCTTCGAAACCCAGTTGGAAAACCTGCAGAACGGTGACCGCTTCTACTATCTGGCCCGCACCGCGGGACTCAACTTCGGCACTGAGCTTGAGAACAATTCGTTCGCCAACCTGGTGATGCTCAACAGCGACGCAACACACCTGCCGGCCAACATATTCCAGACGCCGGCCTTCATCCTCGAGACCGACCCGTTGCACCAGTTCAACCAGAGCGTGGTGGCCGGGCCGGACGGAATCGTCGGCACGCTCGACGATCTGCCTGCCAACGCCGATCCCTTCGGCCCGTCGGACCACCCGATAGGCTCACCTCGGATTGACCATTTCACGCCACTGGTGATCCGCGACAATCCCGACACAGTGGGCCCGGATACCAACTACCTGCACTACACCGGCGGTGATACGGTCGTGCTCGGCGGCACAGCCGGCAACGACATCCTCATTGCCGGCGACTCGGACGACGACACCGTCTATGGCGACGCCGGCAACGACCGGCTCGACGGCGGTTACGGCAACGACAACCTCTTTGGCGGCGCCGGTGACGACATCATCACTGACATCGGCGGCGCCGACGTCATCCACGGTGACGACGGCAACGACGTCATCCAGGCCGGCAACTCGATCCTCGCCGGCAACAATCTGGTCCTCGGCGGTGCGGGTAAAGACTTCATCATCACCACCGAAGACATCACGATGACCTTCGGCGGCGCGGGCGACGATTTCATCCTCGGCGCCAAGGTCAACCTGGCGCCCACCGGCAACGAAGGCGATGACTGGATCGAGGGCGGCACCCAGGACGGTGCACCCGGCGATAACATGAGCCCGACATTGACCGACGATGTGCCCGGCAACGACATCTTCATCGGAAAGGGTGGATTCGATGAAATGATCGGCGAGGGCGGCGATGACGTCTTTGTCGCCAGCGACGCGCAAGACAAGATGGACGGCATGTCCGGGTACGACTGGACCACCTACAAGAATGACCTGTACGGCGTGACCGTCGACATGGTCGTTCCCTTCTTCAGTCCCTATCACCCGGTGCCCGATGCCGCGGGCAATATCGTGGGTGCATTCGCGCAATCGCCCGATGCGGTCTATGACCGGTTCGCGGAAGTGGAGGGCCTGTCGGGGTCGGCCTTCTCCGACTTCCTGCGCGGCGACGAACAGAACGCAGCCATCATCGCCAACATCACGGCCAGGGGCAGCATCCTCACCAACTTCGATCTCGTCAGTGGCCTGCGGGCCTTCGTCGGCAGCGCCGGTTTCGGTGCCGACGGTATCGGCGGGACGGCTGATGATCAGTTCGGCGCGGGCAACATCATCCTCGGCGGCGATGGCAGCGACATCATCGAAGGCCGTGGCGGCAGTGACCTCATCGACGGCGACAGTTGGCTCAACGTGCGCATCAGCGTGCGGCAGAACATCGATGGCACCGGGCCGGAAATCGCCAGCTTCGACAGCATGACGCAGATGATCCCGCTTATGCTGAACGGCACCTTCAATCCTGGCCAGCTCGTCGCCGTGCGTGAGATCCTGCCCGGTACATCCACAGGCGGGGCTGCGTTCGACACGGTTAACTTCCTGGGCCCTCTGGCGAACTACACGATCGCCGTCAACGGCATCGTCGTTGATCCCGCCGCTCCCCTCAATATCGTCGGCACCGACGTCGTCACCGTGACCGACAATGTCGGCAAGGAAGAAACCGACCGTCTCACCAACATCGAGCGGCTGCAGTTCTCCGATCAGGCAGTGGTCCTCGTGCAGGGGGTCAACGCCGAGCCTGTGGGTGCGCTGACGGTGAGCAACACCGCGCCGACCGTAGGCCAGACGCTGACCGTGTCGGCGGCAGGCATCACCGATGGCGACAACGCGGGCGGGGCGATCAACAATGCCATCAGTTACATCTGGCAGTTTGAAGCGGCGCCGGGCTCGGGCGTCTTCGAGGACATCATCCTCGGTCCAGGCCGCATCGGTATCGGATTTACCAGAGCGGACCAGCCCACTTTCACGGTGACGCCGGATCTTGCCGGCCTGGCAATCCGCGTCAAAGCCTTCTATGCGGACGATCATGGTGTGACCGAGCAGGTATTCTCGGCACCCACTACCGCAGTAGTGGCTGCGGCGCCGGCCCCGGTAGTGGCGCCTTCGCTGATCGATCCGCAGACCACTGCCCCCAGCAACGGTGTGCGTTACACGCAATCGGACCTGGCGTTCATCCTTGACCAGATCAAGATAGCGGAACACAACGCGGCCGGTGAGAACCTCAGCTCGCTGCTCGACAACGTACGGATGCCGTTCGGTTTACGCACGGTCGAAGGGACGGACAACAACCTGCTCCATCCCGAGTTCGGTGCCGCCGATAATGCATTCCCGCGCCTGACCACGCCGAACTTCCGCCCGGCCGATGCCGGCACGAGTTACACCCAGACCAGCGGTCTGGTGATCGACTCGCAGCCGCGCACCATCAGCAACCTGATCGTCGACCAGACTGCGCACAACCCGGCGGCGGTCGCGGCCACCTTTGATCCCGGTGTGGATGGCATCCTCGGCACGCCTGACGATGTCCTCAAGGCCGGTGCTCAGGTGGTTACCGGAACCCGTACGGACGGCACGACGTTCCAGACCTTCTTCGACCCGAACGTGAGCCCCGACGCGGGCCTGACCGCGCCCTTCAACCAATGGATGACCTTCTTCGGCCAGTTTTTCGACCATGGCCTGGACCTCGTCACCAAGGGCGGCTCGGGCACCGTGTTCATTCCGCTGCAGCCGGATGACCCGCTGTTCGTGCCAGGTAGCCCGACCAACTTCATGGTGCTGACGCGCGCCACCAATCTGCCCGGCCCCGATGGCGTTCTGGGCACGGCCGACGACATCCACGAGAACACCAACACCACCTCGCCGTTTGTCGACCAGAACCAGACCTACAGCTCGCATCCCTCGCACCAGGTGTTCCTGCGTGCCTACGAGCTCAACGCAGCTGGTGATCCGGTGGCCACCGGCAAGTTGATCGAAAATCGTGATCTGGGCGCCGATGGCGTGTTCGGTACGGCCGATGACGTCGGGATCGGTGGCATGGCCACCTGGAAGGTGGTCAAGGCGCAAGCCCATGATCTGCTCGGCATCAATCTCACGGATGCCGATTTCAACAACGTGCCATTGCTGGCGACCGACGCCTACGGCAATTTCATCAAGGGTCCGAACGGTTTTCCACAGGTAGTGATGTTGGGCCCGGACGGCATCGCCGGTACGGCCGACGATGTGCTCGTTGAAGGCAATCCGGCGGCGCCCATCAGCCTGGTCAATGCCGCGCGCACCGGCCATGCCTTCCTCAACGACATCGCGCACACCGCCGTTCCGGTGGACGACCAGACCGGCGCAGCACTGCTGCCCGATGCGGACAATATCGTTGGCGGTACACCTGCGCCTGGCTTCTACGACAACGAACTGCTGGACGCGCACTACATTGCCGGCGATGGCCGGGTCAACGAGAACATCGGCCTGACCACCGTCCATTCCATCTTCCACCATGAACACAACCGCTTGGTCGATCACACCAAGGACGTGGTCCTGGCGACAGCCGCAAGCGGCGATGTATCGTTCCTGAACGAATGGCTGCTGACGCCTGTCACTGCCGTTCCCGCCGACACCTCGACCCTCGACTGGAACGGCGAGCGCCTGTTCCAGACCGCGAAGTTCGGCACCGAGATGCAGTACCAGCACCTGGTGTTCGAGGAGTTCGCGCGTACGATCCAGCCGATGGTCGATCCGTTCTTCGCCCCGGGGCAGGTGTACGACACGGCGATCGATCCAAGCATCGTTGCCGAGTTCGCGCACACCGTCTATCGCTTCGGGCACTCGATGCTGCTGGAGCAGGTCGACAGGCTTGATCCGAACTTCGCCTCGAGCGACATCGGGCTGATTCAGGCCTTCCTCAACCCACTGGAGTTCGCAGGCAGCGGTCCCACTCCGGAACAGGCGGCCGGTGCCATCGTGCGCGGCGTGACCCGTCAGGTGGGCAACGAGATCGACGAGTTCGTCACCGAAGCCCTGCGCAACAACCTGCTGGGTCTGCCGCTCGATCTGCCCGCCATCAACCTGGCGCGCGGTCGCGATACCGGCATTCCGTCCCTGAACGCGGCGCGGCGGGAGTTCTATCTGCCCACTGGCGACGCAGAGCTCAAGCCCTACACGAGCTGGGCCGATTTCGTGCAGCACATGAAGCATCCGGAATCGCTGATCAACTTCATCGCCGCCTACGGCACGCACCCGACCATCACCGCCGCCACCACGCTGGCGGACAAGCGTGCCGCGGCTGCGGACCTGGTGTTGGGCGGCGCGACCGCACCGGCCGATCGTGTCGACTTCCTCAACAGCACCGGCGCCTGGACCAGCACCGCTGGTGCGGACGGTGTTTTGCACACGGCAGACGATGTGACCATCACCGGCCTGGATAACGTCGATTTCTGGGTTGGCGGGCTGGCCGAGGAGAAGATGCCCTTTGGCGGCATGCTCGGCTCGACCTTCAACTTCGTCTTCGAGAACCAGATGGAGAAACTCCAGGACGGTGACCGCTTCTACTATCTGGAGCGCACCGCCTCGATGGACTTTGGCGCCGAGCTTGAGAACAACACGTTCTCCGCGCTGGTCATGGCCAATACCGACGCAACACACCTCCCGGGCAGGGTTTTCCTGACGCCGGCCTACACTCTGGAGGTCAACCAGGCGAACCAGTACAACCCGAGTGTGATTGCCGGGCCGGATGGCATACTGGTCGACAATCCATTGACGCCAGTCAATGAGGCCGCCGACAACCTGCCGGCCAATGCCGATCCGTTTGGCCCGTCGAACCACCCGATTGGCTCACCACGCAGTGACTTCCTCACGCCACTGGTGATCCGCGACAATCCTGCCACACCTGGCCCGGATACCAACTACCTGCACTACACCGGCGCCGATACGGTCGTGCTGGGCGGTACGCCCGGCAATGACATCCTCATTGCAGGCGACTCGGACGACGATACGGTCTATGGCGATGCCGGTAACGACCGGATCGATGGCGGCTACGGCAACGACCAACTCTTCGGCGGTACCGGTGACGACATCATCACCGACATCGGCGGCGACGACGTCATCCACGGCGAGGACGGCAACGACGTCATCCAGGGCGGCAACGGCCTCAACCTGATCCTCGGCCAGGCCGGTCAGGACTTCATCGTCACCGGCGAGGACGCGGCCGATACCAGCGGCGGCCTGGGCAACGACTTCATCCTCGGCAGCAAGGCGAACGAATTCGCGCGCGGCGGCGAAGGTGACGACTGGATCCAGGGCGGATCCGCCGATGGTGTTGCCGGCGACAACTTCGACGCATTCGGCAACGATCCGATCAATGGCAACGATGTGTTCATGGGCGATGGCGGACCGGACAACTTCGACGGGGAGGGCGGTGATGACATCATGATCGGCAGCCCCAGCGAGGCGGACCGTTTCATCGGCTTCTCCGGTTACGACTGGGCGACCTACAAGGACGACCCGGCCGGCGTGACCATCGGCCTCAACTCCAGGCTGCGCTTCTTCGATCAACCGGCGGTACCCGGTTCCACCGCGTCGATCCTTGCCCGGCTGGACCTGGTGGAAGGGCTGTCGGGATCGTCACACGCCGATTTCCTCAGCGGCGACGATTCCACCGCGGCATTGCTCGCTGTGGCAGGCGCCAAGGGCAGCGTGCTCACCAACTTCGACCTCATCAGCGGTCTGCGGGCGTTCGTCGGCGCTGCCGGCAACGGGGTGGATGGCATCGCCGGTACGGCCGACGATAAGTTCGACGCGGGCAACATCGTCCTGGGCGGCGCTGGCAGCGATGTCATCGAAGGCCGTGGCGGCGATGACCTCATCGACGGCGACAAGTGGCTCAACGTACGCATCAGCGTGCGGCAGAACATCGATGGCACCGGCCCGGAAATCGCCACCTTCGACAGCATGACGCCGCTGGTCCCGCTGATGTTGAACGGCACCTATAACCCCGGCCAGCTCCAGATCGTCCGCGAAATCCTGACGGCGACCGGTCCCGACTTCGACACGGCGTTGTTCTCCGGCAATCTGGCGGATTACACCGTGGTCAATAACGCCAACGGCACCTTTACGGTCACCGACAGCGTCGCTGGCAGGGACGGGACTGACACCCTCAGCAATATCGAGCGGTTGCAGTTCGCCGATCAGTCGGTTGTTCTCGGCGGTGTGAACTCGGAGCCAGTCGGTTCGCTGAGGATCGATGATCCCACGCCCTCCGTCGGCCAGACGCTGACCGTCTCGGCGGCCGATATCACCGATGCCGACAATACCGCGACTGGCGGCGCGATCACCAGCCCCATCAGTTACTTCTGGCAGTTCGAAGCACGCCCGGGCTCGGGAGTCTTCGAAGACATCACCTTCTTTGCCGCCGGTGAGGTCACGCGTGCGGAGGGTACGACTGTCACAGTGGGCACGGAACTCAGAGTCGCACCACCGGCGACCCTTATTGGCGCCGTCCCGGCTGTTCCGCAACTTGTCGTGGCAACCGGATTGGCTCTGCGCGTCAGGGCGGTCTACCAGGACGCCAATGGCGTGCTGGAGGAGGTATTCTCGGCGCCGACCGCACCGATCGCGCCGGCCGGTACCGGCACCGTCAATGTCCTGCCGGTCGGAACGGTGCTGATCAGCGATACGACTCCGACGCCAGGCTCGGCCTTGACCGCCACGGATGCGTTCACCGACGCCAACGGAACCACGACCTCGGTGATTAACCATCAGTGGCAGGCGGGGAGCGGTGCGATCTTTACCGACATCGCCGGTGCTACGGGCACGACCTTCACGCCCGACACGACGCTGTCCGGTCAACAACTGCGGGTCGTCGCGAGTTATACCGATGACCTCGGCACACTTGAGCGAGTCACCTCTGCGGCAACGACAGTGGTCGGTGATGTATTTGTCGGTACCGCCGGTGCCGACATATGGACCGGCACCGCAGGCGACGATGTGGCCAGCGGAGGTGTTGGCAACGACCTCCTGAACGGCTTGGGCGGCAACGACATCCTCAATGGTGACGCGGGCAATGATGTGCTCATCGGGGGTACAGGTGCCGATACCATGGCTGGCGGTCTTGGCGACGACATCTACGAAGTCACCGACACTGGGGATGTGGTGACCGAGCTCGCCGGTGCTGGCAATGACTCGGTCTGGACCTCGCTCGCGAGCTACACCCTGGGGGCCAACGTCGAGAATCTGTATTTCGGCGGCAGCGGCCACTTTGCGGGCACCGGCAACGCGCTCGACAACACGCTCGTGGGTGGTGCGGGTAACGATGTCCTCATCGGTGGCGCAGGTGCCGACACGATGGCCGGCGGTGTCGGCAGCGACATCTACGAAGTCACCGACCTTGGGGACGTGGTGAACGAGCTCGCCGATGCCGGCAACGACTCGGTGTGGACCTCGCTGGCGAGCTACACCCTGGGTGCCAACGTCGAAAATCTGTATTTCGGCGGCAGCGGCAACTTTGCGGGCACCGGCAACGCGCTCAACAACACGATCGTGGGCGGTGCGGGTAACGACGTCCTCATCGGCAGTGGAGGTAACGACGTCATCATCGGTGGCGCAGGTGCCGACACGATGGCCGGCGGTGTCGACAACGATGTCTACGAAGTCACCGACCTTGGGGACGTGGTGACGGAGCTCGCCGATGGCGGCAGCGACGCGGTCTGGACCTCGCTCGCCAGCTACACCCTGGGTGCCAGCGTCGAGAATCTGTATTTCGGCGGCAGCGGCAACTTTGCGGGCAGCGGCAACGAGCTCAACAACACGATCATGGGCGGTACGGGTAACGACGTCCTCAGTGGTGACGCAGGTAACGATGTCATCATCGGTCACGCAGGTGCCGATACGATGGCCGGCGGTGTCGGCAGCGATATCTACGAAGTCACCGACCCTGGGGACGTGGTGAACGAGCTTGCCGGTGCCGGCAACGACTCGGTGTGGACCTCGCTCGCGAGCTACACCCTGGGTGCCGATGTCGAGAATCTGTTTTTCGGCGGCAGCGGCAATTTCGTGGGCTCCGGCAACGCGTTCTCCAACATGCTCGTGGGTGGTGCGGGTAACGACATTCTCATCGGCGGTGGCGGTAACGACCTGATGAGTGGCGGCGTCGCCGGCAACGATATTTTCGAGTTTGCTGCCGCGGGTTTCGGCAACGATACGATCCTGAACTTCGGCGCCAATGCGGCCGCAGGGCAGGACTTGCTCAATATCGCGGCACTGGGGATCACCAGCGCGACGTTCGCTGCCAACGTGACCATAACGGCTAACGGGGCGGACACGGTGGTCGGGATCGGGGCGGACACGATTCATCTTGTTGGTGTCAGCAGTACGACCGTTGATCAGACGGACTTCATTCTGGCCACTTGAGGTCCTGGTCAGTACCGTCGCAGGAGGGCGGAACAGTAGAGGGGAGGGCAATGGATGCCCTCCCTTTTTCCTTCCATTCAATTGCCCATCAGTTTCGCTTTCAAGAACAGGGGTAGTGATATTTCAGCAGTGCGCTGGTTGATCAAAGACCGCCGAGCGAGGAGGTATCGAGTGTCAGCCGGGGAACTGATCTCCAAACATGGGGTACCCGCCGGCGGAACCCGAGCGCGTTGCCTCGTCCTGAATCACATCCCAGTGTTCGACCATCACGCCATCCTCCAGCCGCAGGATGTCGACCACGACCCAATTCGCAGGCTGACCGATTCCAGTGAAGCGACCGTGCAACATGACGAAGTCGCCTTCAGCTACTGCCAACTGGCATTCGTAACGCATTTCGGGCGATCCTGCGGCGACCAGTTCGAACAGACCCTCGCGACCTGCGGGCACGTGTGCACTGTGCTGGATATAAGAGGGTGACCAGAAGCGCTCGGCTGCAGCCAGATCCTTGCGATTGAACAGGGTTGCGAAGCCTTCGAGGACAATGGCCTTGTTCTCGGCGGGGGTACGTGAAGTCATAGTCTGATCCTGCTTGCAATGTAAAAGATGCGGTCGCAATCAACCGAAAGCCGGTCCTTTTGCAATCATGTCGTTGAACCCATTGACCCAGGCATGCTCGTTCGGGCCAGGATTGGCGCGCATGGCTTCGGCCGGAGCGACGAGGATTTCGTCGGCACCGCTCTCGAACTGTTTCATCGCTTCTGTAATGAACTGGTCGAGGGGAATGGCACGCTCTTCCTCGCTGCTGTCGAGCAACTCGGTGCGTACCCACGGTGGTGCGATCTCGACCAGCCGGACGCCGTGTTCACGCAGCAGGTAGCGCTGTGACAGGGTGTAGGAGTGCAGCGCCGCCTTGGTCGCCGAATACACCGCCGTCACGGCCATTGGCACGAAGCCGAGCACCGAGGAGACGTTGACGATGACCGCATCCGGCCTGGCCTTCAGATGCTCGACCAGCGCCGAGGTCATGCGGATCGGCCCCAGCAGGTTTGTGGTGACGGTCGACAGGGCAAGCTCATCGTCCACCGGACCTTCTGCATGATCGAGCAGCATGATGCCGGCATTGTTGATCAGCACGTTGAGCTCAGGGTAATGGGCGATGAGGTGCTGCGCTGCAGCCTTGATGCTGGCCGTGTCGTTGATGTCGAGCTCGATGGCCGCCATGCCGGGGTTGGCGTCGAGCGTCTGCTGCAGTCGCTCCTTGCGCCGTCCGGAGATGATCACTTGATTGCCGAGCTTGTGGAAAGCTTCGGCCAGCCCTTGGCCGATGCCGGAGCCGCCGCCAGTGATGAAAATGGTATTGCCGGTCATACGCATCACGCTTCTCCTGGGGAGATGAAGTAAGGAAATGCCGCCACGAACGAACCAGTCGAGCGATGTGTCGTGCAGGCAGTGACGCTAAGTTGGCAGCTTCGGCGTGAACGGAGTAGCCACTCTTTTTCGCTATCATTTATGTAAGGTATGCATAGACATTGCTGTGCTGTGCTGTGCCGACCTGATGCTAGCTTGAAACGCCGCTTCCCTCGCCAACCAGGCTGGCTACGAGATGCTCGATGAGGGCGCGGCCGGCACTGCGGGTTCGCGAGCCGTGGGGGAAGTAGGCATGAACAGGCACGGACTCGGTCTCCCAATCGGTGAGCAGCGCGACCAGTTCACCGCTTTCCAGTTCGCGCCGACACGCCCATGCCGTTGTCGAGGTGATACCCAATCCGGCCGTGGCCGCCGCGACCGCCCCTTCGTTTTCGTCGGTCGAGAAGTGTGCCTCGAGCTGAATCGTCCTGGTCTCGCCATCGCGTTTGAACATCCACCCGCTCGGTACCGTCGAGGCTGGACCTGCAATGATTCGGTGGCATTGCAGGTCCTCAGGTGTAGTCGGCTCCCCAGCGGCGCGCAGGTAGGACGGTGAGGCAAGAATGAACCGGGAGATCGTCATGATTTGACGGCTCGTTGCACGGGAATCCACCAGCCGTCCCAGCCTTATCGCTACATCGATATTTTCCCGCACCAGATCCTGCCAATGGTCGGCGAGCAGGACCTGGATATGCAGGTTGGGATGTATCGCCGCGAACGGCGCCATGCGCGGAATGATTTCCCTTACACCGATGCTCGTAGGCATGCTGATCCGCACGACGCCACGCAGCTCCGCGCCGCCGCGAACGCTTTGCTCTGCTTCTTCCACCGCGGCGAGAATCGGCTCCATTCTCGAGAGAAAATCCGCCCCTGCCTCAGTCGGTACGACGGCACGTGTCGATCTCGCCAGCAACAGGGTGCCGAGATCGGTTTCGAGTTCGGCCACAATCCTGGAAACCTGGGATTGAGAAAGGCCCACTTCGCGTGCCGCCGCCGAAAAGCTGCCCAGTCGCGCCACCCTTGTGAAAAGCCTGTAGGAGAAAAGGTCCTTCATGCGTCAGCTCCATCCAACAGCCAGCATGTACCTTGAGTCCGTTGGCAGAAGCTACGGTGAAACGGGCAGCAGGCTGGCGGATCGCTACTTGGGTGAGTGTTTTTTTGGAGGAGGGGTAGGTAACCGGGGCACTATGCCCCCGGTTACCCGTGGTGCAAATCATCATGCAACTTCAGTATGGAAAGGATAGTCCGTGTAACCCGCTTGCGTGCCGCCGAAGAACGACTCGCGGTCGTACGGGTTCAGTGGCCAGCCATTGCGCAGGCGCTCTGGCAAGTCAGGGTTGGCGATGAAGTGGCGGCCGAAAGCGACCAGGTCTGCATCGCCGGCCTCGAGGATCGCGTTGGCCGATTCACCGGAGAAACCGCCTGCCGCGATAAGGGTGCCCTTGTAATGCTGACGGATGAGTTGGGACGCCACCGGATTCTGGTCGCGGCGCTCGTCTTCGATGAGACCCAGGATGCGCGGCTCGATCAGGTGCAGATAGGCAAGGTCCAGCTTGTTCAGTTCGCGTGCGACATAGGTGAACAGGCCAACGGGGTCGCTGTCGGACATATCGCCGAAATTGCCGCTCGGGCCCAGGCGCACCGCCACCCGATTGCTGCCCCAGACGGAAATCACCGCCGCTACCGCTTCCAGCAGGAACCGGCTGCGGTTCTCGAACGAACCGCCGTAGATATCCGTACGTTTGTTGCTGCCGTCCTGGAGGAATTGGTCGAACAGGTAGCCGTTGGCCGAGTGCAGCTCCACGCCGTCGAATCCGGCGGCGATACCGCGTTCGGCCGCGGCGCGGAAGCTTTCCACCAGCCCGTGGATTTCCGCGATGGTCAATTCGCGCGGCGGGCTGCCGGGGGTCCAGCCGGTCTCGGTGAAGGCGAGGCCACCGTGTTCGACGACGGAAGGTGCCACCGGCTGGGCGCCGTTCGGCTGCAAGAGGCTATTGGACTGGCGCCCCGCATGATAGAGCTGCAGAAAGATTTTGCCGCCCTTGGCATGCACAGCGTCGGTCACGAGTTTCCAACCGGCGATCTGGCTGTCGTCATACAAACCGGGAGCGCCGAGGTAGCCATTACCATTGGCTGCGGCGATAGTCGCTTCGCCGATGAGCAGGCCACCGGCGCTGGTACGCTGGGCATAGTACTCGGCCATCAATGGGCCAGGGATGGCACCCGGCTCGGCACGCATACGGGTCAGTGGCGCCAGAACGACGCGATGGGAAATCCGGTATGGGCCGATCTGGATGCTGGTGTGCAGTTTGGACATGACAACGATACCTATCAATGTTGGGATGGGTGCAATCTAGGCGTAAAGTCCGTGGAGAAAAACATCCCGCGATGCCGAACATTTCGGATGGTTTTTCCGTAATCCCGCCCTGTCGGTGGGGCTCTGCCGGAGCAAGCAGAAAAGTGATGGAAAATCTGAGTGGCATCTCGATGTTCGTGCAGGTTGCCGAAACGCGCAGCTTTAGCGAGTCCGCCCGCCAGTTGGGGGTGTCGTCCTCGACCGTGGGCAAAACCATCGCCCGGATGGAGGAGCGCTTGCATGTAAGGCTGTTTCATCGCAGCACACGCAGTATCACGCTGACGGCCGAGGGGACCCTGTTCCTTGAGCGATGCCGCCGTATCCTCAGTGAGGTCACCGCTGCCGAGACCGAGCTGTCAGGCCTGGCTGGCAGTCCACGTGGGCGGCTTCGGGTGGGCTCGCCGCTACTGGGCGACCTGATGATGCCGGCCTTTGAAGGGTTCATGGAGCGGTATCCGGAAGTCGAACTGGATATCGATTTTTGCGACCGCATGGTCGATGTGATCGAGGAGGGGTTCGACGCGGTGATTCGGACCGGCGAGCAAACCGATTCTCGCTTGACTGCGCGCCGTCTCGGTTCCTGCGCACATGTGCTGGTGGCGTCGCCGACTTACCTCAAGCGGCATGGTGTACCCGCTTATCCGCGTGAACTGGAGCGCCATGCATGCCTGCAGCACAAATTCCCCGCAACGGGAAAGCTGGAGCGTTGGCCTCTGCGGCTCGAAGCCTCCGAGGCGGAATTGGTGCTGCCCGCCACGATGACTTCGAACACGATCGAACCTCTTGCCTATGCCGCAGTCCGTGGCAGGGGCATCGCCTTTCTACCAACCTTCCTGGTGCGCGACGCGCTGGAAAGCGGCCAGCTGGTCACCGTGCTGGACGATTACATTGACCGCCAGGTCGTCTTCTGGATGCTGTGGCCAGCCAGCCGATATGCCTCGCCCAAGTTGCGAGTTTTCATTGACTACATGAGTGCGCACTTGCGCATCTGATTGCTCACGCCGGCAGCGATCGGCGCACGCCGTCGCGGATTGAGCCTGATATCGCTTACGCCCTTTCGAGCAAGTGCTCCAGGAACAATCCCGCCGCGACCGACAACGCCTCTCGCGACCTTACGCACACGCTGAGTTCGCGGGAGGCCCACGGCTCATCCAGCCTGATTGCCTTCGCACCGTCCATTTTGTAAATCGCCGCGCTCCCCTCGGGCATGATGCCAATGCCCAGGCCGGCCTGAACCATCAGGCATAGCGCGTCGTAGCTGGAGACTTCCATGCGGATTTTCAGCGAACGCCCCAGGTCGTTGGCTGCCTTGATCAACTGAAAGTTGAGATGAGTGCCACTGCGCAATGCAATGTATTCGTGATCCAGGGTTTCGCTGAATTTGACCGAGCGGCGTGTCGCCAGCGGATGCCCAAGGGGCACAAGCAACACCAGGCGATCGGTACGAAACGGGAAAACCTCGATATCGGCACCGTGCGGAAGACGGGTGAAGATGCCAATGTCGGTGCGATTTTCCGACACCGCCTTGGTGATGGCCAGGCTTTGTCTTTCTTCGAGGCTGATGTTGATCAGTGGGTACAGTTCCATGAACGACTTGATCAGGCCCGGGAGGAATTGGGTGATGGCGGAAATATTGGCCAGGACATGCACCGAGCCACGGCGGCCATGGGAGTAGTCACGCATCTGCACGACGATTTCATTGAGGTTGTTCAATGCACTGCGAGCCATGAACAGCAGCGACAGACCGGCGTCGGTCGGGGTGATGCCTTTGTTGGTGCGGTTGAGCAGTTTCGAGTCGAGCAGTTCTTCCAGCTCGCTGAGCCGTTTGCTGACCGCCGCCGCGGCGATGTGTTCGCGTTTGGCGGCGGCAGCAATGGTGCCTTCTTCAACGACGCTGACAAACAGTCGCAACGAGACCGGATCGAGTTTCATGGGAGGTACCGGTTAGGCCTGAATGGCCAGCATAGTACCTCCTTGGGCATCGGCTCAAAACGCCCCGGACAACAGATGGCCGGCGTTGGGTACTTGCGCCTTGAGGCCAAGGGTTTTCAACATCTGGTAAACGGTGGCGACCGATGCCGACAGCACCGGTTTGTCGAGGCGATCCTGGACAAGCTGGATCGCCGGTAGCGACGGCATTTGCACGCAGCAGGACAACACCACGCCATCGGCCTGGCCGATGCTCAGCCGGTCGGCGTGGGCCAGCAGATTCATCGGGTCCAGACGCCCGACTTCGAGGTTGTCGCAAACCTCCAGGCTGATGGAGTCGACCACTTCGATGCCGGCCGCTTCGATGTAGTCGATGACCTGTTGGGTCAGCGGCTTCATGTACGGCGTGATGATCGAGACTTTCTTGTAGTCGAGCATCTGCAGGCTATCGATCAGCGCACCGGCGGAACTGAGTACCGGGGCGGTCGATTGATTGGAGGCCACGGTTTTACTCAGGCGCTCCTGCGAGACTTTGTGATAGCCCGCGCCTTGGCACATGATCGCCACCAGGCAGGCATAGGCCATGACATCCACTCGCGCATCGCTCAGCTCCAGCGCGCAACGGTCGCTGTCGATGTCCATCTTCTTCAGCTCTTCGGGGCTGACGTGCATCATGCGCATGCGTGAAGAGTGAAAGGTAAAGTGTTCTTCGGGAAACAGTTCGTAGCGTGAAGTCAGCATGGCCGGGATTTCGGTTTCCATCGTCGTGTTGGAGCTGGGGACGATTTGGCCGATGCGAAAATTTTTCATGGTTTTTTTCCTTTGAACGGTCGGTTCAGTTGCCGCTGGTGAGTTGAACGCCTTTGGTTTCCTGCAGCGTGAACACCATGACGGCGGCGATGACGTAGGAAACGGAGGCAAGGGAAATGGTGGCGGTAAAGCCGATGAGCGGGATCAGTACCGGGACCAGCTTGATGCCGGCGATGGCGCCGACCCGGCCGAAGTTGAAACAGAAACCCGAGGCGGTTGAACGAATGCTGGTCGGGAACAACTCCGAGTACCAGGCGCCGAACCCGCTGAAATAACCGGTGAAGAAGCCCAGCAGTGCCGCCAGCGAACCGAGGGCGATGACGTTCTGGGTGGTGAACAGCAGTTTGCCGTCCGTCAATGGCATCAAGGTCGCCGAGTAGGCAAATACCGGCACCATGATCGCCATGCCGCCAAAAAACACCGCGAACGACAAGCGACGACCGATGCTTTCCGCCAGGTAGCCGTAGGCCAGGTAACCGATGGTGGCGCCGATGCCGATCCAGATGACAAACACCGGGGCCTGATCGATGCGCACGTTCAGAATGCTCTGCAGGTAAGCCGGCATGAACGTGGTGATGATCCAGTAGCCGTACATGCCCAGGACCGAAATGCTCAGGCCCAGCAGGGTCACTTTCAGATACTGCGGACGGAAGATTTCCATCAGCCGGCCCTTGTCGGTGTTAAGGCGCATGAACTCGCGGTTGGCCAGCCACACCGGCGACTCCTTGACGAACAGCCAGATGAACACCAGGGTGAAATAGGCCGGGATCGAGGCGTAGATGAACAAGCTGCGCCAGGATTCAGGGTTGCCGCCATCAAGGAACGTCCAGGCGAAAATCGCTGCCAGCAGACCACCACCCGACCAGCCGGTCTGCATCACCGCAAAGGCCTTGGCGCGACCGGCCGCCGGCCAGATCTCGGACACCAGCGCCGCCGCGGCGGACCACAAGCCACCGACGGCGATACCGACACAGAAGCGGAACACATTGAGCTGCCACAGGCTGTCGGCAAAAGCACAGAGCAAGGTGCCGGTGCCATAGACGAATACCGACAGCATCATGGTTTTCTTGCGGCCGATCTTGTCGGAAATATTGCCGAGGAAGAAACCACCGATACCGGTGGCCAGCAGAAACCAGGCAACCGTGGAGACCACGTCGCCCAGGCCGACGGCGAAGGTCTTGGCAACCGCCAGCAGGACAAAACCGAAGACGGTGGCATCCAGCGCATCAAACAGCCAGGCGGCCCAGGAGCCTCCCAGCGTCACGTAGCGCTGGTTGGCGGTCAGTTGACCGACTCTGTCGACGACAGGAGCTTGCGCCGTGGAAGTGGCAGCCAGGGTTTTCATGGTTCAACCTCGCAGGTTTGCGTTTTTATTCTTGGAGCTCGTGTGCCGAATGGAGATCGGCACACGAGTGGTCATGTGCGACCGATGTTAGGAGAGGTAAAAGCCGTTCGTACATCAGCCATTCACGAGCCTGCCATCGCGGCTGACGATGGCAGTGGGGGAGGAGAAGATCGTTGTGAATAGGGGGAGGGCTGGTTGATTAGAGTGGTCGGTACATTTGGAATAGCTCGCCCAGCTCAAAATAATCGACCGGGCCACCATCCGGACGCCCGTGAGGTCATGGCGACATGTTGCTCCTGCAGGTCCGCCTCGAATTATTCCATGGATGCTGTGAAAGTTCTGAACGTGGCTGCGGCAGAGGTTGGTAGACAAACGACACCGGCCCGGGATCTGGAAACCATCATCACTCACTGAATCAAAGCAGGTATAGGATAACAATGGTAATCAACCAGCCGGCACTGAGGGTGATAGTCAGGTAGGCAACCGCGAGCATCAGAGGGTGAGTCCACATGACACCAAACTCCCATAATCGTTGTTTTTATATTGGTGCCTGGTAAGTTGAGAGCTGCGAAATTCATGAGCTCGTATGAGTAGTGAGGCAATAATTAAGCCATTTGAGTGAAGGGCACTTGGGTGCAAGCCTTGGGCCTGTAATGCTGCGTTCCAGGCTACTTCTTTCAGACGAAAACTGTCCCTGAATCCACCCCCAAAAAATGAGATTCCCCACATACGGGGGTACATTCGTCCGGATGCCACCCAGCGGGATTGAAGTCCCAGGCTGACGTTTTGCCACTGGGGCGGGAGGCGCATGGCAGAACAGGGTCGATAGGAAACCCGGGGCCGATTTAGCAGACGGACAATGTTAAATGGCTGCTATTGTCAACGGCGCTTCATGACAGGCCGCTATCAGCTGAAAGCAGTCTGGCTTTAACTTCAACGGTTGAGCTGCGTTTGGTGAAGCGGGGAATCAAACCTCCATTCATCGACTGCGGTTTTACCACTGTCAAGCCTTGGCGGCGCGTCCTGTGCCTTACATCCGCAGACGCAACGTTTCGAAGAGTTGCCGATCTTCCTTTCTGGCCGAACGGGCATGACGCCGAATGACCTGCAACAGGCAATCGGTAAAGCAGAGTGCCGGGTTGCTCAACGACCCGTTGCGTCGGGTGACGATGCTCAGTTGTCGGGGCTCGAATTGCTCGGTCAGCCCCAGGGACACCACGCGCCCCAGGAATGGCGGGGCTGTGCTCACAATGGACGGCCCCCAGGTGCACATGTCGGCCCGCTCGACCATCATCTGCAAAATGGCCAGCGAATGGGCGCGCACGATTCGGTTCTCATCAATTTGCGCGCCGTGTTTCCAGAACAGTTCCTGCATCAGCCCATCGTGCCCGTCCGGCGCGTAGTTCAGGGTCCAGTTTTCCTCCAGTAACTCGTGGATCGATCGTGCGTGCTGTCGGGCGTGACCCTCGCGGACCAGCACCGAAGTCTGGTAATCGAGCAGGGTTTCGCAAGCGAATTCCTGGGTCGATTGTGCTGGATGCAGCTGGCCGATCGCGAAATCCATGCTGCCGTCGCGCAGCAGCGGCTGGGCAACGGCCATCAGGCTTTCAAACAGCTCCAGCTTGATTTGCGGCATGCGCTCGCGAAAAGCCAACACCACTTCGGGCAGGAAGGTCAGGGCGATCCATGGGGTGATCCCGACGCAGAGCCGGCCCTGGGCCTTGCCACGCATATGGTCGAGCTCGGTCTGCGCATGTTCGAGCTGCTTGATCACCAGCCGCGCGTGGGTCAGCAGGACTTTTCCGTATTCGGTGAAGTGCAGGCCGTTGGGGGTTCGGGTGAACAACGGCAGCTGTTGACTGGTTTCCAGTTCGCGCAACGCTTTGGTCACGGCAGCCTGGGAAATCTCCAGCGAGCGCGCGGCTGCGCGGATGCTGCCGGTTTCGGCGCTGGCAATCAGCGCCTGTAATTGATGCAGTTTCATCTGACCACCTTTGCGACAACCATTGGTTGTCATCATAACCAAACTGCGCCTCCCCAGCCCAGCGCCTGTTCCCTAAGATCGACCCCAACAGCGCTTTCGCTGCTGCTCAGACCCTGTCCAAGGAGAACACCCATGAATGCCGGCCTGGTCCTGCCTGGTATTGCCGCGATGCAAGATGAAATGATCGCGATACGTCACAGCATTCACGCGCACCCTGAACTGGGTTTTGAAGAGTTCGCCACCAGCGAGCGGGTTGCGCAGTGTTTGACCCGATGGGGTTATGAGGTCAGCACCGGCGTGGGCAAGACCGGGGTCGTTGCCACCCTGAAAAATGGCGAGGGGCGATCCATCGGTTTGCGCGCCGACATGGATGCGTTGCCGATACAGGAAGCCACCGGCTTGCCCTATGCCAGCGGGATCGACGGTGTCATGCATGCCTGCGGTCACGACGGTCATACGGCAATCCTGCTGGCAGCAGGTCAGTATCTGGCCCGGACACGGGCGTTCAAGGGCACGCTGCACCTGATTTTCCAACCGGCGGAAGAAGGGCTGGGCGGTGCCAGGAAAATGCTCGAGGAAGGGTTGCTCGAACGGTTCCCGTGTGACGCGATCTTCGCCATGCATAACGTGCCGGGCTATCCCGTCGGGCATTTGGGCTTTTACAGCGGGCCGTTCATGGCGTCTGCCGACACGGTGAACATCAGAATCATCGGCAATGGTGGTCATGGTGCGGTGCCGCACAAAGCCGTCGACCCCGTGGTGGTTTGTGCCTCGATCGTGATGGCCCTGCAAAGCATCGTTTCGCGCAATGTCAATCCGCAGGAGATGGCAATTATCACGGTGGGCTCCCTGCATGCCGGAAGCGCCTCGAATGTCATCCCGTCCTGTGCCGACATGAGCCTGAGCGTGCGCGCCCTGACCCCCGAGATTCGCCACTTGCTGGAGGTTCGAATCACTGAGCTGGTCAAGGGCCAGGCCGCGAGTTTTGGTGCCCAGGCCCACATCGATTATCAGCATTGCCATCCGGTGTTGATCAACGATCCCGAACACACTGCATTTGCCCGTGAAGTCGCCCGTGACTGGCTGGGGGAGGAGCACCTGATTGATGACTTGCGGCCGTTCACGGCCAGTGAGGACTTTGCCTTTGTCCTGGAAAAATGCCCCGGCAGTTATCTGGTGATCGGCAACGGTGAGGGAGAGGGCGGGTGCCTGTTGCACAATCCCGGCTACGACTTCAACGATGGCTGCCTGCCGGTGGGCGCGAGCTACTGGGTCAAGTTGGTCGAGCGTTTTCTGTGTTGATACGGCGCTTTTTTGCGCGTCATTCTGGTAAAAAATCTGCGGCCTGAAGAGGAATAAAAATGAACAAGATGATTGCAGCCGTTTCCCTGGTGTTCCTGACAGCATCGAGCCTGGCCGGTGCAGCTGACTGGTCTGGCAAAGTGTTGAAGCTGGGGGTGGACCCGACGTACCCACCACTGGAATACAAGAATCAGGATGGCACGCTGACCGGCTTCGGGGTCGACATCGCCGAGGCGCTCTGCGCCGAACTGAAAGCGCGATGCGTCTGGGTGGAAAGCAGCTGGGACGGGATGATCCCGGCGCTGCTGGCGCGCAAGTTCGATGCGGTGGCGTCTTCAATGACCATCACCCCCAAACGTCTGGAGCAGATTGCATTCACCGACAAGGTGTCCAATGCACCGGCACGGTTAGTGGCTAAACGCGGATCGGGATTACAGCCGACCCTCGAATCGCTCAAGGGCAAGCGCATTGGTGTGGAGCAGGGCTCGACCCAGGAGTCCTACGCCAAAGCGGTATGGGGTTCCAAAGGTGTAGACGTTCTTTCCTATCAAAATCAGGATCAGGTGTACGCCGATCTGGTAGTGGGGCGACTGGATGCTTCGTTGCAGGGTTCCATTCAAGCCAGCTACGGCTTCTTGAAAACAGCGGTGGGCCAAGACTATGAGTTTGCCGGTGCCACCCTGGATGATCCGGGCTTCTTCGGCGTGGGTGATGGCCTCGGTCTGCGCAAGAACGATGTCGCCTTGCGCGAAGACTTGAACAAAGCCCTGGCAACCATTCTCGCCAACGGGACCTACGCACGGATCAACAACAAGTACTTCGATTTTGACGTCTATGGCGCCAAGTAACCCACGGCTGATTCGTTGAGCAGGGCGCTCGATCGAGCGCTCTATTGCCCCCTTCACATCACCCTGGGGAGGAAAAGGGTGGGGCCTGCTTGCCGGAAGTCGATGTATGGCAACCGCCGGCAAGCTGGTTTCAGCAGATCTACCGGTTACATGCCGAGCAGCCGCTCGACGATCCGCTCGGCCGCCGCTTCCGGCGACTCGCGCTGTGTGTCGATATGGATGTCCGGCGCCACCGGTGGCTCGTAGGGTGAGTCGATGCCGGTGAAATTCTTCAGCTCGCCGCGCCGGGCCTTCTGGTAGAGGCCCTTCGGATCGCGCTGTTCGGCCACCGCCAGCGGCGCGTCGATGAAGATCTCCAGAAAGTTGTCTTCTCCGGCCAAGCCGCGCGCCATGTCGCGCTCGGCGCGGAATGGCGAGATAAACGAGACGAGGGTGACAAGCCCTGCATCCAGCATCAGCTTCGCGACCTCGGCGACGCGGCGGATATTTTCCACCCGGTCGGCCTCGGTGAAGCCCAGGTCGCGGTTCAGGCCGTGGCGCACGTTGTCGCCGTCGAGCAGGTAGGTGTGCCGGCCAAGGGTGTGCAGCTTGCGTTCCACCAGGTTGGCGATGGTCGACTTGCCGGCTCCGGACAGCCCGGTGAACCAAAGCACACGGGGTGTCTGGCCCTTGAGTGCGGCGTGCGCCTCGCGGTTCACATCGATGGCCTGCCAGTGCACGTTCTGCGCACGGCGCAGGGCGAAGTGCAACATGCCGGCGCCTACCGTACGGTTGTTCAGCCGGTCGATGATGATGAAGCCACCGGTGTCGCGGTTATCCGCATAGGCATCGAAGGCGATGGAGCGGTCCAGGTTGAGGTTGCACACGCCGATTTCATTCAGGTCCAGGGTGCGCGCCGCCAGGTGCTCGAGGCTGTTCACGTCGACCCGATGCTTGAGGTTGGCGCAGCTCATGCCAACCGTACGGCTGCCGATCTTCATCAGGTACGGGCGGCCGGGGAGCATGGCTTCCTCGTCCATCCACACCAGGGTCGCCTCGAATTGGTCGGCCACCGCTGGTGGTGCGTCGGCGAGGGCGATCAGGTCGCCGCGGCTGATGTCGATCTCGTCTTCCAGGGTCAAGGTCACCGCCTGGCCGCAGAAGGCTTGTTCCTGCTCGCCGCCGGCGCCGAGGATGCCGGTCACGACGCTCTGCTGGCCGGACGGCAGCACGCGGATGCGCTCGCCTACACGAACGCTGCCGGCAGCGATGTTGCCGCTATAGCCGCGGAAGTCGAGGTTCGGCCGGTTGACCCATTGCACCGGCAGGCGGAACGCCGCCTTGCTCTGTTGCGAAGCTTGCAGTGGTACGTTTTCCAGGTACTGCAGCAGGGTCGGTCCCTTGTACCACGGGGTATTCGGGCTGGCTTCGAGCATGTTGTCGCCGCGCAGGGCAGACAACGGGATGCACTGGATGTCGGTGAGGCCGATCTGTTCGGCGAAAGCGCGATAGTCGGCCTCGATGCGCTCGAAGACTTCCTGCGAGTAGTGCATCAGGTCGAGCTTGTTCACCGCCAGCACCACCTTGCGGATGCCCAGCAGGGACACCAGGTAGCTGTGCCGGCGGGTCTGCACCAGCATGCCTTGGCGCGCATCGATGAGGATCACCGCAAGGTCGGCGGTGGAGGCGCCGGTCACCATGTTGCGGGTGTACTGCTCATGGCCGGGGGTGTCGGCGACGATGAACTTGCGCTTATCGGTGGCGAAGAAACGGTAGGCCACGTCGATGGTGATGCCCTGTTCGCGCTCGGCGGCGAGGCCGTCCACCAGCAGGGCGAAGTCGAGTTCGTCGCCCTGTGTGCCGAGCTTCTTCGAGTCAGCTTCGAGCTGGCCAAGCTGGTCCTCGAACAACACCTTGGATTCATAGAGCAGACGGCCGATCAGCGTGCTCTTGCCGTCGTCGACGCTACCGCAGGTGATAAAGCGCAGCAGTTGTTTGTTCTGCTGTTGCTCCAGATAAGGCTTCAGGTCGTCGCTAAGCAGTTCGGAAATGGCGTTCATCAGAAATACCCCTCTTGTTTCTTCTTCTCCATGGAGCCGGCCGAGTCGCTGTCGATCAGCCGACCCTGGCGTTCCGAGGTTCGACTCGCGAGCATCTCGCGGATGATCGCCGGCAGGCTGTCGGCGTCGCTTTCGATTGCGCCGGTGAGCGGGTAGCAGCCGAGTGTGCGAAAGCGCACCTTGCGCATCTCTGGCGTTTCACCCGCCAGCAGCGGCATGCGCTCGTCGTCGACCATGATCAGCGTGCCGTCGCGGCGCACCACCGGGCGCTCCTGGGCCAAATACAGCGGCACGATGGGAATCTGTTCGAGGTAGATGTATTGCCAGATGTCCAGCTCGGTCCAGTTCGACAGCGGGAACACCCGCAGGCTCTCGCCTTTGCGTTTGCGCGTGTTGTACAGCCGCCAGAGTTCCGGGCGCTGCTGCTTGGGGTCCCAGCGGTGTTGCTCGGAACGGATCGAGAACACCCGCTCCTTGGCCCGCGACTTCTCCTCGTCGCGGCGGGCGCCACCGAAGGCGGCATCGAAGCCAAAGTGGTCGAGTGCCTGTTTCAGGCCTTGGGTTTTCCACACATCGGTGTGCAGTGCCGAGCCGTGATCGAACGGGTTGATGTTCTTTTCCACGCCTTCGGGATTGACGTGTACCAACAGATCCAGGCCCAGGCGTTGAACGGTCTGGTCACGGAAGTCGATCATCTCGCGGAACTTCCAGGTGGTGTCCACGTGCAGCAGGGGAAAGGGCGGCTTTCCGGGGGCGAAGGCCTTCATCGCCAAGTGCAGCATGACCGCACTGTCCTTGCCGATGGAGTAGAGCATCACCGGGTTCTCACACTCGGCAACCACCTCACGGATGATCTGGATGCTTTCCGCTTCCAGCCATTGCAAATGAGTCAACATCGAATACCTCCTCGTGTTCTGCCGGGTTCCTCCCCGGCGTGGCATCACGGTAGGTAATGCGCCATCGCCGATTCTTCGTCTGACTGGACGAGAAGACTGCCGGGCGATTCATGCGCTGGCCGCCGCATGAGCCGGGGCATGGCGTCGATGCGGCGACCTTAGTCCGCTCGGACGAAGAATCGGAATCGGTGTTCTCTCTAAGGTCTGCGCAGGCCCACAGAGGAGACCGACATGGCCACAGAAAAAATCGAACAGGAGGTGATCAGCGGCGAGAGCTGGAACCTCTTCTGCGAACAGCTGCGCCGCAGCGGCGAGCAGATTCTGCGCCCGGAAGCCCCGGCCGACGCGCAGACCCGCGCCGAAGGCTTCCGCTATCTGACCCGACTGCTGCGCATCGCCCTGGAGATGCACCTGGAGTTCGCCGACCCGGACTTCCCCGGCTTCATCACTCCGTCCCACGAAACGGCGAAGATCGGTGCGGACAACCCGGACAACCTGTACCGCTATGCGCGCCTCAACGGCGAACACCGCTATCGCGTCAGCGGCAATCGTGGCAGCGTCTTCTACCTCAGCTTCGGCACCCAGAAGGGCGGCTACGAGAGTGACGGCAAGATGATCCAGACTGGCTTCGTCGATGCCCCACAGCTGCAACTGGATGCCGACGGCAATTTCGAGATCATCCTCAGTCAGCACCCGCCGGCTTCCGGCAACTGGCTGCGCATGGAGCCGCAGAGCAACGCACTGATCGTTCGCCAGACGTTCCTCGACCGTGCCAGCGAACAGCCGGCACCGCTGCGCATTGAACGCCTGGATGCCGGCGAGACTCCCGAGCCGCTTGACCCGCTGCGCCTGCAGCAGGGCCTGCAACGCGCCGCCGGCTTTGTCGAGGGCACTGCGCGGCTGTTCGCCGACTGGGCGCAGGGCTACCAGCAACATGCCAATCAGCTGCCGCCGGCGGACCAGGCGGTGTGCCAGGCGGTGGGCGGTGATCCGAACATCTTCTACTACCACTCCTACTGGGCGCTGGCAGACGACGAAGCGCTTCTGATCGAGGTCGATCAGGTGCCGCAGTGCGATTTCTGGAACCTGCAGATCAACAACTACTGGATGGAGTCGCTGGACTACCGCTTCCACCGCATCTGTCTGAACAAGCACTCGGCGCGCCTCGACGAGCGGGGCGGAGTGCGAATGGTGCTTAGTGCCCGCGACCCTGACCTGCCGAACTGGCTGGAAACCGCCGGCCACCCCCACGGCACCCTCTGCCTGCGCTGGGTCGGCGCGAAGCAACCGGTGCACCCGACGACCCGCGTGGTCAAGCTGACCGACCTGAAGGAACTCACCCGATGAACGAATTCGCACCTGACAGCCTGCTGGCCGAAGCCAGTGCCCGTACCGGCGGCCTCGACGACTTCGGCCCCGGCGATTTTCGCGAAGCCCTGGCCGTGCTGGCCGACGCGCTGCGCGATGAAGCTCGCCTGTCCGGACAGGGCCGTGCCGTGCTGCGCGAAAAACTGCTGGCACAGCTGGCCAACCGGTTGGTGATCGAGGATTACTGCAGGCGCCATCCGGAAATCCTCGAACAGGAAATCGACGACCCGCTGGTCATCGTCGGCCTGCCGCGCACCGGCACCACGCTGTTGCAGCGCACGCTGGCGGTGGACCCGCAGTTCAGCAAGGCGCAGTGGTGGGAGACCCGCTATCCGGCACCGCTGCCTGGCGAGGCAGTGGAACAGCCGGGCCTGCGCATCGAGCGCGCGCGCGCCGAAGTCGCCGGGATGATCGGGTTCCTGCCGCAACTGCTCGCCATCCACCCGCTGGACGCGGAGCAGCCGGACGAGGAATTCATGCTGATGGAGCATTCCTTCCTCTGTGCGATGGATTCCTACGTCGACGTGCCGACCTATACCGACTGGCTCGACCGCCAGGACCAGACCCAGGTCTACCGGTACCTGAAAAAGACCCTGCAGTTTCTCCAGTGGCAGCAGGCCCGCCGCGGCATCGCCCCCGGCCGCCGTTGGCTGCTCAAGAGCCCGCAGCACCTGCACACCCTGGAGCTGCTGTTCGAGGTGTTCCCCCGTGCGCAGGTGGTCCTCACCCACCGCGAACCGTGCAAGACCATCCCCTCGCTGGCGAGTTTCATCCATACCCTCTGGCAGCTCTACAGCGACCACGCCGATCCGGCCCGTGTCGGCGAACAGTGGAACAGCCGCATGGCCCGTGCGCTGAAGCACTCCATGACGGTGCGAGAAGGTTTGCCTGCCGGGCGCTTCCTCGACGTGCGTTTCGAGGACACGGTGGCCGATCCGTTTGGCGTGGTGGAACGCATCTACCGCTTCACCGCAATGGAGCTGAGCGACGAGGTACGCGATTCGATGCGTCGCTGGCTCGCCGACAACGGCCGCGAGAAGCGCGCCCGGCACAGCTACAACGCGGAACTCTTCGGCCTCGACGCTGCACGCCTGGAGCGCGACTACGCCGAATACCGCGCGCGGCATATCCAGGCATAACCGTTGCCACCGCCGTCATTTACAGGGGCCTGCAAGCTGGCTCCTGCATAAAACAAGCCCTGATAACAACAAGAGGATTTTCCCATGCTGCTCAAAGACAAGGTCGTGATGGTTTCCGGAATCGGACCGGGTATGGGTATCAAGCTCGCCCTGGAAGCCGCCCGCGAAGGTGCGCGTGCCGTGGCCATTTGCGCGCGCAGCGAGGCGCGGCTGGTAGAGGCCGAGCAACGCATCCGTGCCTTCGCCCCTGGCTGCGAGGTCCTGCGCATGCCCACCGACGTCACCGAACCCGCCGCCTGTGCGGAATTCGCCCAAGCCACCGCCGAGCGCTTCGGCCGTATCGACGCGCTGATCAACAGCGCGTTTTCCCACGGCGGATTCCAGGCCGTGGAGGCGGGTGACAACGACCCGCTGCGCGAGGCGCTGGAGGTCAATCTGATCGGCTCGCTGAACATGAGCCGTGCGGTGCTGCCGCAGATGAAGGAGCAGGGGGCCGGTGCCATTGTCATGGTCAGTACCCTTGGTGTTCGCAAGCCCTATTTGGGTGGCGCTGCCTATTGCGCATCGAAAAGCGCATTGGCTGCGTCCGTGCGCTATCTCGCCACGGAGCAGGCTGTCCACGGCATACGTGTCAACGCTGTGGCCTGTGGCTGGATGTGGGGTGAGCCGGTGCAGGCAGTGGTACGCCAGACCGCTGACGCGCGCGGTGTCGGCGAAGAGCAGGTGCGCGCCGAGTTCAGCGCCGGCATCCCGGGTGGGCGCATGCCCGGTGACGAGGAATGCGCCCGCGCCGCACTTTTTCTCGCCTCGGACTACGCCAGCGCGGTGAATGGCGCACAACTCGACGCGAACGGCGGCGAAATCATGTACTGAACCTCCACTGGCGCTAAAGGGTGTGATCGCGGACCCGCTGGAGGGCCCGCGATCGCATGCACCTAACCGCGTGCCGCAAACAACGCCTCAGCCTGCACCTTGACTGCCAGCGCGACGGCGTCGAAGCCCTGCTTCACCCAGGGGCCGTGCATCTCCATTACCTGGTCGGCGGTGGGGCCGAGGAACTTATCGGTGGTGTGATAGCGGCAACTCGCCGGGCCAGTGCTCTCGATGATCTGTTCGCGGCGGGCAGCATCGGGATTGTCGACGCTGGAATGCATTTCCCAGGCGAGCAGGCGCGGCGGATCGAACTCGGCCAGGTGCTCGACCACATGCAGCAGTTCACCGGGCCGGGCCGGGTTGGGCAGGAACAGGTTCACCGGTTCGCCGAGGCGCAGGCTCGACTCGACTTTGACGGTATAGGGGTTCCACTGCGGATAGCTGGCCAGATCGACCAGCACCGACCACACCCATTCGGCGGGGGCGGCGATTTCCACGGTCAGCGAGCGGACCAGATTCTTTTCTGCGGACATGGGATTGCTCCGGGATGGCTCCGCGCCGCACCGTGCGGCGGGATCATCCGGATACTCGACGCATTTGCCACTGCGCTCCTCGTCCAGTCGGACGAAGAACCGGAGATTGCGCACTCCCTAAGGTAGCCGACAGGTAAATAGAGGAGACCGACATGGCCACAGACTGGATCGATCATTGCGCCTTCAACGGCGACGCGGATGGCCTTTGTGCCCTACAGCAACTGCGCTTGGCCGGGGAACTGAGCGACTGTGTACGGCTGATCAGCGGGGTCAAGCGCGACATCGACCTGCTGCGCCGCGTACTGGCCGGCCGTGGCGAGAGGGTCACGGTACTGGATATCTCCCACAGCCAGAACCGGGACGATACCCAGCGGCTGCTCGAAGGGGGCGCCCGGTTGCGCTACTTCGACCACCATCATGCCGGCGAGGTGCCGCAGCACCCGGCGTTCGAGTCGTACATCGATACCGCCGCCAACGTCTGTACCAGCATCCTGGTCGACCGCTACCTGCAAGGCCGCCATTACCGCTGGGCGGTGGCGGCGGCCTTCGGCGACGGCATGGCTGGCCCGGCGCGGGCCCTGGC
>NZ_JBGLYV010000042.1:0-54577 GCF_047304225.1 Pseudomonas sp. Pseusp3
AATACACAGCCGCTATCGCGAGCAGGCTCGCTCCCACAGGTTCAGTGACAACTTTGTGGGAGCGAGCCTGCTCGTGAAGGGGCTGGTTCGATCGCTAAATACGGAAACTGCCTACCAACTGCTTCAGTCGTGCCGCCTGCTGCTCAAGGTCCGAGCACGCGCGCAGTGTCGATTGCAGGTTTTCCACACCTTCCTGGTTCAGCGTGTTGATCTCGGTGATGTCGACGTTGATCGACTCCACCACGGCGGTCTGCTCTTCGGTCGCGGTGGCGACCGACTGGTTCATGCCGTCGATTTCACCGATACGCAGCGTCACGCTGTTCAGGCGTTCGCCCGCGAGGTTGGCGATTTCCACGCTGTCCTGGCTGTGGCGCTGACTGTCGCTCATGGTGCTGACCGATTCACGGGCGCCGACTTGCAGCTCCTCGATCATGGTCTGCACCTGTTGCGCCGATTCCTGCGTGCGGTGTGCCAGGTTGCGCACCTCGTCCGCCACCACGGCAAAACCACGACCGGCTTCACCGGCGCGCGCGGCTTCAATCGCGGCGTTGAGCGCCAGCAGGTTGGTTTGCTGGGAAATGCTGGTGATCACTTCGAGAATCTGCCCGATGTTCACCGTTTTGCTGTTCAACGATTCGATATTGGTGCTGGAAGCGCTGAGCATGCTCGACAGCTTATTCATCGCGACAATGCTGCGATCCACCACTTGCTGGCCGTCTTCGGCCAGGCTGCGGGCATCGCTGGCCTGGCTCGAGGCCTGAGCGGCGTTGCGCGCGATTTCCTGAGCGGCGGCGCCGAGCTGGTTGATGGCGGCGGCGACGCTGCTGGTGCGCGAGGCTTGCTGGTCAGAGTTGAACATCGACGAGTTGGAAGCCGCGACCACGCGCAAGGCAACTTCGTTGACTTGCCCGGTGGCCGAAGACACTTCGCGGATCGAGCCGTGGATACGCTCCACAAAACGGTTGAACGCGGTGCCGAGGCTGCCGAATTCATCGTTGTTGACGATGGTCAGGCGCTTGGTCAGGTCGCCTTCGCCGTCAGCGATGTCGGCCATGGCGCGGGTCATGACGTGCAATGGCTGAATCAGGATGCGAATCAGCATGCCGAGCAGGGCGATGATGATGGCCACGGCAATGATGGTCGCGACAACCGCGGAGGTGCGGAATTCGCTGAGCTTCGAGAAGGCTTTGCCCTTGTCGACCGACAGGCCGATGTACCAGTTGACCGACGACAGGCCCTTGATCGGGGTGAAGGTCACGATGCGGGTTTTGCCGTCGACCTGGATTTCACTCAGGTCGCTGCTGATCGCGGGCGTATCTTGCGGGTAGACATCCTTGAGCGTCTTCATCGCCAGCGCTTTGTCGGGATGTACCAGGATCTTGCCATCGGCGCTGACCAGGAAGGCGTAGCCCATGCCATCGAAATCCAGCGCATTGAGGCTGTCGGCGATCACTTGCAAGCTCAGGTCGCCACCGACGACACCGATGTTCTGTCCATCCTTGATCACGCTATTGACGATGGAAATCACCAGTTGGCCGGAGGCCAGGTCCACATAGGGTTCAGTCAACGCCGAACCGCTGGTGCCTTGGGCGCTCTTGTACCAAGGGCGCGCACGAGGGTCATAGCCGTCGGGCATCTTGCTGTCCGGGCGAATGATGAAAGAACCGTCCTTGCTGCCCAGGTAGGCACCCATGAAAGTCGAAGTCACGGCTTTTTGCACCAGCAGACTGGATACGTTGCCCGCCTCGGGATTGAGTGCGACGGTTTGCGCCAGGTTTTCTATCAACAGGCTGCGCCCGTTCAACCAGGTCTGGATGTTGTTGGCAGTGACGCTGCCCATTTCCTGCAGGTAATTGTCCAGGTCCTCACGAATGGCATTGCGCTGCAAATAGTCGTTGTACAGCGTGAATGAGGCGAAGGCGGCAATAACGATGAGAGCGGCGGCAAGCAGGATTTTATGGCTGAAACGCAGATTTTTGTTCATGGCTTGGGGTTCCGCTAAGGTCTTTATGTCCAGCGCGTGCTTTTATGAAGGGACGCGCAACGGGCAAGGTTGAAAGCAAGTGAATTTTCCGACTCTCCTTAGGGAAATTTCTGACCAGATCGTGTCTGTCTGCTTTGTCGTTATTTCTATCGGCCGTGTAGGACCAAAGATTAATCATGGGTGACCAAATGCCTGATTCATTGCAACTCGTTATCGGCGCCGATCCCAAGGGGCAGCCAATCGCCCAGGCCATGCGCCTGGCGAACCGTCACGGTTTGATCGCGGGCGCGACCGGCACCGGCAAAACCGTCACCTTGCAACGAATGGCCGAAGCCTTCAGCGATGCCGGCGTGGCGGTGTTCGCCGCCGACATCAAGGGTGACCTGTGCGGCCTCGGTGCCGCCGGTAACCCCCAGGGCAAGATCGCCGAGCGGATTGCCGGGATGCCGTGGCTCAACTACAAGCCTCAGGCTTATCCGGTGACGTTGTGGGACATACACGGTCAGTCCGGTCATCCTTTACGCACAACCTTGAGTGAAATGGGGCCGCTGCTGCTGGGCAGCCTGCTGGAACTGACTGACAGTCAGCAGTCGGCGCTGTATGCGGCGTTCAAGGTGGCGGACCGCGAAGGTTTGTTGTTGCTCGACCTCAAGGATCTGAAGGCCCTGCTCAATCACCTGCGGGACAACCCCCAGTTGCTGGGCGACGATGCGGCATTGATGACCACCGGCTCCAGCCAGGCGTTGCTGCGGCGACTGGCGACCCTGGAGCAACAGGGCGCCGAGGCCTTGTTCGGCGAGCCGGCGCTGCAACTCGAAGACATCCTTCAACCCACCGCGGATGGCCGCGGGCGCATTCATCTGCTGGATGCCAGCCGTCTGGTGCATGAAGCGCCGAAAGTCTACGCGACGTTCCTGCTGTGGCTGCTGGCCGAGCTGTTCGAGCAACTGCCTGAGCGGGGCGATGCTGACAAACCATTGCTGGCGCTGTTCTTCGACGAAGCCCACTTGTTGTTCAACGGTACGCCGCAGGCATTGCGTGACCGTCTGGAACAAGTCGTGAGGCTGATTCGTTCGAAAGGCGTGGGCGTGTATTTCGTTACCCAGTCACCGGGTGACCTGCCGGATGACGTGCTGGCTCAGTTGGGCTTGCGCATCCAGCATGGTTTGCGTGCGTTCACCGCCAAGGAGCAGAAATCCCTGCGGGCAGTAGCGGACGGCTTCCGGCCAAACCCGGAGTTCGATGCCTTGTCGGTGCTGACTGAACTAGGGATCGGCGAAGCACTGGTCGGCACCCTGCAAGAAAAAGGTACGCCGGAAATGGTCCAGCGGGTGCTGGTAGCACCGCCGCAATCGCGGATCGGGCCGTTGACCGGTACCGAGCGTACAGCGCTGATTGCCGCTTCGCCGTTGCAGGGGCGTTATGACAAGCCGATTGACCGTGAATCAGCCTATGAGGTGCTGATGGGGCGCAAGGGCCTGGCACCGGATCCTGAAGCGGTGCCGGGCAAACCAGTGGCTGAAGAACCGAGCTTCACCGAGCAGGCCGGGGAATTCCTTGGCACGGCGGCAGGGCAGGCGTTGAAATCGGCGATGCGCCAGGCGGCCAATCAGCTTGGGCGACAGCTGGTGCGCGGGTTGATGGGGTCATTACTGGGCGGCAGTAAACGCCGCTAGCTTGAGCGGAAACAGTCAATGTGGGAGCGGGCTTGCTCCGGGCGGCGTTCCGACGAATGCGGTGTGTCATTCAACGAAAATGTCGACTGGTAAACCCATTCGCGAGCAAGCCCGCTCCCACATTGGTCCGATGTCAGGTTCTGGTTTTGGCGTGCGCCGCCAGTCGCTCCAGCGCTGCCCGCAGGTTTGGGTCGCTGATTCCGTCGGCCGTGGCCTGAATGGTCGCGGCCGCATCGTTCGACAGGTCCATGGTGTGCCCGGCTGCGCCCCGCTGGACGGTAGGCGGCTGCACCTTGAACAGGATTCGCGTGAGATTGTTGAACTCGTCAAACATCTGCAATTGCCGCTGCAGGCGCTTTTGCTGGTAACGCAGGCGAGTTGCCCAATGGCCGTCAGTGACAATCAGCAACAAACTGCCTTCGCGCCAGGAAGCCACGTGGCAATGCTCGCGAGCGGCGGGTTGCAATTGGCTTTCGAGCAAACGTTGCAGATGACCCAGGCGTTGAGCGTGGCCGAGAATGGCTTTCAGCGGCTTGGCTTCGCGTAGTAGAACGGCAGGTACTTTGGCCGTAAGTGGGCGAAATGCCATGATCAGACACCTGAAGTAACAGAGACGCCATGGTAGCAGAAAGCACCGAATGCACCCGCCCTTGCTTTTGTGGACGCTTTACCCATTAAATCAACAACTAACTTCTGCCTTGAACGGCTTGAAGTTGAGCAAAACGCCCTTATTTTAAGTGAGCCCCGTCAAAGCGCTGTGCCAGCATCGTGGAATATCGCCACTTTCCTCTCCATCGTTTCCGGGTAGAATGCTCGTTCGCATGCGGCCATGAGGGCTGCACGGGCGACTCACGGGGCCGCCCTCCATCCCTTTAGTGTGGAAGATCCTGCCGATATGTTTGCGCCTTTGTTAAAGAAACTTTTTGGAAGCAAGAACGAGCGTGAAGTCAAACGCATGCTCAAGACGGTGCAACTCGTCAATGCCTTCGAAGAGCAAATGGTGGCCCTTTCGGACGATCAATTGCGTGCCAAGACCAGCGAGTTCAAGGCCCGCATCGCCAAAGGGGAAACCCTCGACAAACTGCTGCCAGAAGCCTTTGCGGTTGCCCGCGAAGCCGGCAAGCGTGTCATGGGCATGCGCCACTTCGATGTCCAGCTGATCGGCGGCATGACCTTGCATGAAGGCATGATCGCGGAAATGCGTACCGGTGAGGGCAAGACCCTGGTGGCAACACTGGGTGTTTACCTCAACGCGCTGTCCGGCAACGGCGTGCACGTTGTGACGGTGAACGACTACCTGGCCCGCCGTGACGCCAACTGGATGCGCCCGCTGTATGAATTCCTCGGCATGACGGTCGGCGTTGTCACGCCGTTCCAGCCACCGGAAGAGAAGCGCGCTGCCTACGCCGCCGACATCACCTACGGCACCAACAACGAATTCGGTTTCGATTACCTGCGCGACAACATGGCGTTCAGCATGGAAGAAAAATTCCAGCGCGAACTCAATTTTGCCGTGATCGACGAAGTCGACTCCATCCTCATCGACGAAGCCCGTACGCCGCTGATCATCTCCGGTCAGGCCGAGGACAGCTCCAAGCTGTACATCGAGGTCAACAAGCTGATCCCGCAGTTGAAGCTGCACGTCGAGGAAGTCGAAGGCGAAGTGACCCAGGCCGGTCACTACACCATCGACGAGAAGACCCGTCAGGTCGAACTCAACGAAGCCGGTCACCAGTACGTCGAGGAAACGCTGACGCGTATCGGCCTGCTGGCTGAAGGCGAGAGCCTGTATTCGGCGCATAACCTGAGCCTGTTGACTCACGTTTACGCCGGCCTGCGCGCGCACAAGCTGTTCCATCGCAACGTCGAATACATCGTGCAGGACGGTCAGGTGGTACTGGTCGACGAGCACACCGGTCGTACCATGCCGGGTCGCCGTTTGTCCGAAGGTCTGCACCAGGCCATCGAAGCCAAGGAAAACCTGAACATCCAGGCCGAAAGCCAGACGCTGGCGTCGACCACCTTCCAGAACTACTTCCGTCTGTACAACAAGCTGTCCGGCATGACCGGTACGGCCGACACCGAAGCGTTCGAGTTCCACCAGATCTATGGCCTGCAGGTCATGGTGATTCCACCGAACAAGCCGCTGGCCCGTAAAGACTACAACGACCTGGTGTTCCTGACTGCCGACGAGAAATACGCGGCAATCGTGGCCGACATCAAGGAAAGCATGGCCGCCGGTCGTCCGGTGCTGGTGGGTACCGCCACCATCGAAACCTCCGAGCACATGTCCAGCCTGCTCGTGAAGGAAGGCATCGAACACAAGGTTCTGAACGCCAAGTTCCACGAAAAGGAAGCCGAGATCATTGCCCAGGCCGGTCGCCCGGGCGCATTGACCATCGCCACCAACATGGCCGGTCGTGGTACCGACATCCTGTTGGGCGGTAACTGGGAAGTGGAAGTGGCTTCCCTGGAAAACCCGACCCCTGAGCAGATCGCCCAGATCAAGGCCGACTGGCAGAAGCGTCACCAGCAAGTGCTCGAATCGGGCGGCTTGCAGGTGATTGCGTCCGAGCGTCACGAATCGCGCCGTATCGACAACCAGCTGCGTGGTCGTGCCGGTCGTCAGGGCGACGCCGGTTCCAGCCGCTTCTACCTGTCGCTGGAAGACAGCCTGATGCGCATCTTCGCCTCTGACCGGGTGAAGAACTTCATGAAGGCCCTGGGCATGCAGCCTGGCGAAGCGATCGAGCACCGCATGGTGACCAACGCCATCGAAAAGGCCCAGCGCAAGGTCGAAGGCCGCAACTTCGACATTCGCAAGCAACTGCTCGAGTTCGACGACGTCAACAACGAACAGCGTAAAGTGATCTATCACATGCGTAACACGTTGCTGGCCGCCGACAACATCGGCGAGACCATCGCTGACTTCCGTCAGGACGTGCTCAGCGCTACCGTCAGCGCTCACATTCCTCCGCAATCGTTGCCTGAACAGTGGGACGTCGCCGGTCTGGAAGCTGCGCTGCAGAGCGATTTCGGTGTGACGCTGCCAATCCAGCAATGGCTCGACGAAGACGATCACCTGTACGAAGAAACCCTGCGCGAGAAGCTCATGAACGAGCTCATCGCGGCGTACAACGAGAAAGAAGACCAGGCGGGCGCCGAAGCGCTGCGCAGCTTCGAGAAGCAAATCGTTCTGCGCGTTCTGGACGACCTGTGGAAAGACCACCTGTCGACCATGGACCACCTGCGTCACGGTATCCACTTGCGTGGTTATGCCCAGAAGAACCCGAAGCAGGAATACAAGCGCGAGTCCTTCACCCTGTTCTCCGAGTTGCTGGATTCGATCAAGCGCGATTCGATCCGTGTGTTGTCCCACGTTCAGGTTCGCCGCGAAGACCCGATCGAGGAGGAGCAGCGCCTGCGCCAGGAAGCCGAGGCATTGGCCGCTCGCATGCAGTTCCTGCATGAAGAGGCTCCAGGCCTGGAGCAACCGGAAGTGTTGGGCGAAGAGATTGACGTTGCGCTCGCTGCTGCACCGGTTCGCAACGAGCAGAAGCTGGGTCGCAACGAGCTGTGCTACTGCGGTTCGGGCAAAAAGTTCAAGCATTGCCACGGGCAGATTCAGTAAAACCCGTATCAAACGCTGAAATACCCGCGCCGCGACCGGCTTCTGCCGTCGCGGCGTTTTACCATTCGAACCACCGTTTCCCTTGAGCGGTGCTGACATTATTTATAAAGGAGCGCATTCATGGCTGTTGGTCTTGGTCCTTTGCCAACGTTGCACCCGGTTGCCGGTTTTGAACTCGGTATCGCCTCGGCCGGCATCAAGCGCCCGGGGCGCAAGGATGTTGTGGTCATGCGCTGTGTTGAAGGCTCCACGGTTGCCGGCGTGTTCACCTTGAACGCCTTTTGCGCCGCACCGGTGATCCTGGCCAAGCAACGCGTACAAGGCCCTGTGCGTTACCTGCTGACCAACACTGGCAATGCCAACGCCGGCACGGGCGAGCCTGGCCTGGCCGCCGCCGAGCGTACCTGCGCCAAACTGGCTGAACTGACCGGTGTCGATGCCAGCCAGGTGCTGCCGTACTCCACCGGTGTGATCGGTGAGCCGCTGCCTGTGGAGAAGATCGAAGGTGCGCTGCAAGCTGCCCTCGATGATCTGTCGATCCACAACTGGGAAGCTGCCGCCACCGGCATCATGACCACCGACACCCTGCCAAAAGGTGCCAGCCGTCAGTTCCAGCACGACGGTGTGACCGTCACCGTTACCGGCATCAGCAAAGGCGCCGGCATGATTCGTCCGAACATGGCGACGATGCTCGGCTACATCGCCACTGACGCCAAGGTTTCCCGCGACGTGTTGCAAAACCTGATGCTCGATGGCGCCAACAAGTCGTTCAACCGCATCACCATCGACGGTGATACGTCGACCAACGATTGCTGCATGCTGATCGCCACGGGGCAGGCCGCGCTGCCGGAAATCACCCGCGCCGAAGGCGAGTTGTTCGCCAAGTTGAAACAAGCGGTGTTCGAAGTGTGCATGGACGTGGCCCAGGCCATCGTCCGCGATGGCGAAGGCGCGACCAAGTTCGTCACCGTTGAAGTCAACGGCGGCGGCAATCACCAGGAGTGCCTGGACGTCGGCTACACCGTGGCTCACTCGCCGCTGATCAAGACCGCACTGTTTGCTTCCGACCCGAACTGGGGCCGTATCCTGGCCGCTGTTGGCCGTGCCGGCGTTCCGGACCTGGACGTGAGCAAGATCGACGTATTTCTCGGTGAAGTGTGCATTGCCAGCCGTGGTGCGCGCGCGGCAACCTACACCGAAGCCCAGGGCGCGGCGGTGATGCAGCAGGAAGAAATCACCATCCGTATCGAGCTGGGGCGTGGCGATTGCAGCGAAACCATCTGGACCACCGACCTGTCCCACGAATACGTGAAGATCAACGCCGAGTACCGTACTTGATACACGGTTGAAGACCGAGTCGTCCCATTCGCGAGCAAGCCCGCTCCCACAGGTTTTGTGGGCGCCACAAATCTACTGTGGGAGCGGGCTTGCTCGCGAAGGCTGACGACCAGACGCTGGATATTCTTGCTTGTTACCCTGACGAGAAGGCACCCCGAACATGAGCCTGCACCTGATCATCGGCGACAAACTGCTTTCTTCCTGGTCCCTGCGCGGCGCCCTGGCTCTGGATCTGACCGGCGCGGCCTACACCGAAGAACTGATCAAGCTGAACCAGCCGGACACCCGCGAGCGTCTGCTCAAGCATTCGCCGACTGGCAAGGTCCCGCTGCTGAAAACCGGACACGGCACCATCGCCGACTCCCTGGCGATTGCCGAATACCTGGCAGAACAGTTCCCGGGACTCTGGCCGAAAGACATTGCCGCCCGCGCCCAGGCGCGCTCGGCGTGTGCGCAAATGCATAGCGGATTCTTCGCCATGCGCGGCAACATGCCGTTTGACCTGAGCCATGACGCCCCTTTGTCGCCGGTTCCGGCTGACGTTCAGGCCGACATCGAACGCATGTCGGCACTGTGGGCCGAGTGCCGCGCTGCCGCGACTGAAGCCGGGCCGTACCTGTTTGGTCGTATCAGTCTGGCTGACGTGTTCTTTGCACCGATTGCCGTGCGCCTGCGCACCTATCAGGTGAAACTGTCTGCCATCGACGAAGCCTATGTCGAGACCCTCTACCAATGGCCGGCGTTCAAGGCCTGGCAGAAGGCCGGACTGGAGGAGTTGCAAAGGTGAAACGAGTTCATGTCGCCGCTGCCGTCATCCGCGATGGCAGTGGCCAGATCCTGATCGCCCGACGTGCCGACTCACAGCACCAGGGCGGCCTGTGGGAGTTTCCCGGGGGCAAGGTCGAGGCCGACGAGTCGGTCGAAACCGCACTGGCCCGCGAACTCCATGAAGAACTGGGCATCGTGGTCGGCGCGGCGCGCCCGCTGATCAGGATTCGGCACGATTACCCGGACAAGCAGGTGTTGCTGGATGTCTGGGAGGTTTCGGCGTTTACCGGTGAGCCCCACGGTGCCGAGGGACAGCCGCTGGCCTGGGTTGCACCGCGTGATTTGTCGAATTACCAGTTCCCGGCGGCCAATCAGCCGATCGTCGCGGCTGCAAAATTACCGGCTCAGTACTTGATCACCCCGGAGGACCTGGAAACTCCAGCGTTGCTGCGTGGTATTCAGAAGGCCATTGCTGGCGGCATCAAGCTTATCCAATTGCGTGCACCAAACGGTTACGACCCGAAATATCGTGACCTGGCTGTCGATGCGGTGGGTTTGTGTGCCGGCAAGGCGCAATTGATGATCAAGGGGCCGTTCGAATGGCTGGGCGACTTTCCGGCTGCGGGTTGGCACATTACCTCGGCGCAGCTGCGCAAATACGCAGCGGCGGGGCGACCGCTACCGGCATCGCGCTGGCTGGCGGCGTCGTGCCATAACGCTGAAGAGCTGGCGTTGGCCGAACAGATGGGGGTGGACTTCGTGACCCTGTCTCCGGTTCAACCGACCCTGACTCACCCTGGCGCCGAGCCGTTGGGTTGGGAGCAGGCGTCGAGCTTGATCGAGGGGTTCAGCAAACCGGTATTCCTGCTTGGTGGTGTTGGCCCGTCGGAGGTCGAGAAAGCCTGGGCTGCGGGTGCGCAGGGGGTGGCAGGTATTCGGGCGTTTTGGCCTGAGGCCTGATTCTAGCGGCCCCTTCGCGGGAAGGCCCGCTCCCACAGGTTTTGTGAGCGCCACAGACCTACTGTGGGAGCGGGCTTGCTCGCGAAGGGGGCCTGGCAGGCGCCGACTAAACCTCAGGTTTCGCCGCAGGCTGCCAAAGAATCTCCGCCACTCCCTGTCGCTTGGCAATCAACCGCGCGGCAACAAACAACAAATCCGACAACCGATTGATGTACGCCAGGCCAACCCCGGCCAATGGCTCAATCGCATTGAGTTGCTGACACCGCCGCTCTGCGCTGCGCGCCAGGCTGCGGCAGACATGAGCCTGGGCAATCAGCGTCGAGCCGCCGGGCAGGATGAAATTTTCCAGCGGCCCCAACTCTTCATTCCACACATCGATCGCGGCTTCCAGGCGTTCGATTTCCGCTGCATTCAACGCCTGATACACCGGCATCGCCAGTTCGCCACCGAGGTCGAACAAACGGTGCTGGCAAGGCGCCAAAACATCGATCACTTCCTGCAAACCTGAAAAGTCATGCGTTTGCGCCGCCAACCCGGCCAGCAACACGCCCACCTGACTGTTCAGCGTATCGACTTCGCCAATGGCCTCGATCCGCGGGTGATCCTTGGGCACGCGACGGCCATCGCCCAGCCCGGTCTCGCCTTTGTCGCCAGTGCGGGTGTAAATCTTCGATAAACGAAAGCCCATGGTTACCTCGATAGCAGATTGAGTTCTTGCGAGACAGGCGGTGTGCTCGCCAGGGGCAGGCGCAAGGTGAAGCAAGTGCCTTGGCCCAGGGTCGATTGCACTTCCATCTGCCCTTTGTGGTTATTGGTGATGATGAAGTACGACACCGACAGCCCAAGTCCGGTGCCCTGGCCGATTTCCTTGGTGGTGAAGAAGGGTTCGAAGGTCCGTTTGCGCACGTTCTCGCTCATGCCGATGCCGTTGTCCTCGACCTGGATTTCCGCCCACGGCGGATTCAGCCTGGTGCGCAGGATGATCCGTCCCGGCTCGCTGTCGTCTTCGCGCTGGTGAATGGCTTGCGCGGCGTTTTTCAACAGGTTGAGCAGCACTTGCTCCAGTTCGTTGGCGGTGCCGGGAACCGGTCCCAGCGCCGGATCGAACTGACGAATGATGGCCTGGCCCTTGAAGTCGAAGCCTATTGCCAGGTCGAAATCGTTACCGGCGATCTCCACCGCCTGGTCGATCAGGGCGGGCAGATCGCAGGGGGCCATCTGGCGGGTGCTGCGACGGCTGAAGCTGAGCATGTGGGTCACGATTTTGGCGGCCCGGGCACCGGCCTGCTGGATGCCGTCGAGCAACTGTGGCACTTCACGGATTTGCAGATACTGATTGACCGTCGCCAGTTCGATTCCGGCCTGTTCGGCCACTTCAAGGTTCTTCGGCAGATCAGGGGACAGGCGTCGACGAATGTTTTGCACGTTGTGCAGGATCGCACCCAGCGGGTTGTTGATCTCGTGGGCCATGCCGGCGGCAAGCCCCCCGACCGAAAGCATTTTCTCCGATTGCACCATCATCTCTTCCAGGGACAGGCGCTGGGTGATGTCGTCGATCCGGATCACCACGCCGCGCCCGGCACCGCCCATCAATGGGTAGAAAGTCAGGGCGTAGTGGCGGGGTTCGTCGTCCTTGAGCCAGGTGACACGTTCGATTTTGGCCACCGTATGCTGCTCGACCGTCTGCTTGAGTTGCGGCAGAAACGGCTTCAGTGGTTCGAAGGCAAGGAAGATGGGCTGGTTCAGGGCTTCATCGAGGCGTGTGCCGGACAGGGCGCTGGCTTCCTGGTTCCATTGCGTCACGTAGAGCTGTTCGTCGAGGGCGATCAGCGCCGACGGCATGGAGTCGATGATGCTGTTGAGGTAGTTCTGGAAGCCGGTGAGCTTTTTCTCGATCTTGCTGCGCACCTGGACTTCGAGCTCCAGTTTGCGGTTGGTATGGCGAGTTTCTTCGGCCAGACCCTGGGCCTGGTCGTAGGCCGCCTGGGAGTCGTCCCGAGCCCGCTTGAGTTGCTGCTCCCTGGCCTCGATTCGCGAGAGCATGGTGTTGAACGCCTCGGCGAGGCTGCCGATTTCATCGTGGTTTCCTCGTGAAGCGCGCAGTGCGTAGTTTTCTTCACGGGTTACCTGGCGGGACAACTCTTCGAGCTGGTGGATCGGCCGGGTAATCAGGCGCTTGATCTGGCGGGCAATGATCAGCCACAGCAACACGCTGAAGATCAGAATGCCCAGGCTGGCCGTCAGGGTCCCGGTGTAGAACGCCATTGGCAGTTCGCTCGTGGCCACCAGCAGCAAGTGCCCTGGTGCAGTGCCGGGGCGGGGCAGGGTGATGACTTGATTGGTGCGAAACTCGGTGGCCTGCCAGTCTTCGACATGGCGGAAACGCTTCGGCAGTTCCAGGTTGTCGCCATGCTGCAATTGCGCCAGTTGCTCGCCCTTGCCGTCATACAGGGCTGCCGCACGCAGCGGCGAATAGCTGTTGAGTTCCTGTAGCAGGCGCTCGGCGCTTTGTGGTGACGCCAGGGCTTCGGAGGCCAGGCTCGGGTTGGATACCAGTCGGCCGATGGTCTGCAGGGCTTGGGGTGCCATGCTTTCCTGGGAGATGTAGTACGCGGCGCTGATAAAGGTCAGGTTGGCAACCAGCAGGACGGTGACCATCAGTACCAGCAGGGCGGCCAGCAGTTTCTGGCCGACGGGCAGGTTTTCAAGGCGCTGGCGCAATGGCATCGGATTCATCGCAAAAAAGGAACAAGTGGCCAGCGTAGCCGCTGCTCAGTCGCTGGGCAATCCAAGGCTGTGCAGGCGAGCAATCAACCTTGACTCAAGCTGATTGAGGTGAGGCAGGTTCAGTTGATGACGCCCGGCAACTTTACAGGCGTAACCCAGCAGGTAGCTGATTTCTGTGCGGCGCTGGCTGGTGACGTCCTGATGCATCGAGGAGTAGTTGGCAGCAGTGGCGTGGATCACCCGTTCGACTTCCTGCTGCAGGTTTTCGGCCGCTGCCGGCTGACCACAACGCTCAAGCAACTCCACCAGTTCGCCGCACAGGGTGGCGACTTCGCAGTGATGTTGCTGTAAACCACCGTTGCGGCAGTCGTGCAGCACCGTCAGCGGATTGATCGCACAGTTAAGCGCAAGTTTGCGCCACAGCCTGGTCAGGATTTCGGTGCTCCACTCGTGGGGGATGCCGGCAGTGCTCAGGTCATCGAGCCAGATCGGCGCGACGGGATGGCTCGCATCCCCCAGCCAGGTGAAGCCATGCCCGGCAAACACCACGCGCCAATCGCCATCGCGGAAGGCCCCTTCGGTGCTCGACGCATAGATGCAGCGTGCCTGAGGAACCTGTGCGGCCACCGCTTCCTGACTGCCCAGGCCATTTTGCAGCAGAATCAGTTCGGCGTCTGGGGCCAGGCGTGGCGCCAGTCGGGCCACCGCACCTTCGGTATCGTAGGCTTTGCATGCCACCAGCAGGCGGTTGATCGGTTGGCTGCTGTTGGCTGTCTCGGCGGGCACGGCATAGTGTCGCGCCTCGCCGTGTTCCACCAGTGTCAATCCACCGGCCGCCTCATAGGCCTGCAGTCTCGCGGTGTCCCGCAGGATCAACCTGACCGGCACTCCAGCCCGTGCCAGACGTGTTGCCCATAAAGTGCCAAGGCTGCCGGCGCCCAGAACATGCCAGGTGGTAGACATCAGCTTTTTGCTCTGTTTAAGGCGTGCATCGGCAGCTCACAGTGAATGATGGGAAAGACCCGTTATAATCAGCGCGGATTTTAACCGCAAGCCAGGCGTGCTCCATCAGCACGCCTTTAAATTTGGAGAGATTACATGCCGTCGTTCGACGTGGTATCCGAACTGGACAAACACGAAGTCACCAACGCGGTCGAGAACGCCGTCAAGGAACTCGATCGTCGTTATGACCTGAAAGGCAAAGGCAGCTTCGAGTTCAAGGAAAAAGACCTGACCGTCAACCTGACCGCCGAGGCGGATTTCCAGCTCGAAGCAATGATTGAGATCCTCAAGCTGGCGCTGGTCAAGCGCAAAATCGACGTGCAGTGCCTTGAAGTCAAGGACGCGTTCGCTTCGGGCAAGCTGATGAAGCAGGAAGCGGTCCTCAAGGAAGGCATCGACAAGGAACTGGCGAAGAAGATCGTCGCTCATGTTAAGGACGCCAAGCTCAAGGTCCAGGCTGCCATTCAGGGCGAGCAGGTACGTATTACCGGTAAAAAGCGCGATGACCTGCAAGAAGCCATTGCAGTGCTGCGGGCCAAGGAATTCGGTATGCCGCTGCAGTTCAACAACTTCCGCGACTGATCTTGTACGCGGGAACCTCTTGGCGTTTGCGACGTCGCAGGCCCAGGCAACGGCAGAAACGATTGAGCTCGTCGCGGTTCAATCTTTCTGCCGCTTTTTTTATGCATGCCGGATAGCCGGAAAAGGAGCAAGCAGATGGACTTAAATGCTGAGGTAGACAACCTGGTCAAGGTCTCCCAGACCTGGATCCCGATGATCATGGAGTACGGCAGTCGTGTACTGCTGGCGGTCATCACCCTGGCCATCGGCTGGTGGCTGATCAACAAAGTCACGAAAAAGCTCGGCGGCCTGATCGCATTGCGTAATGCCGACCTGGCGCTGCAAGGCTTTATCAGCAGCCTGGCGAACATCATCCTCAAGATCCTGCTGATCGTCAGCGTGGCCTCGATGATCGGTGTGGAAACCACTTCGTTTGTAGCGGCGATTGGTGCGGCGGGCCTGGCCATTGGCCTGGCCTTGCAGGGCAGCCTGGCGAACTTCGCGGGCGGCGTGCTGATTTTGCTGTTCCGTCCGTTTCGTATTGGTGACTGGATCGAGGCTCAAGGTGTCGCCGGTACTGTCGACAGCATCCAGATTTTCCATACCGTACTGCGTACCGGTGACAACAAAACCATCATCGTGCCCAACGGTAATCTGTCGAACGGCATTATCACCAATACCAATCGTCAGCCGACCCGCAAAGTGGTGTTTGATGTAGGCGTCGATTACGAAGCGGACTTGCAGAAAGCCAGAGAAGTGTTGCTGGAGTTGGCCAAGGATCCGCGTGTTTTGACTGACCCGGCACCTCAGGCAGTCATTTCGACATTGGGTGACAGTTCGATCACTGTTTCCCTGCGTGTCTGGGTGAAGACGGCGGATTATTGGGATGTGATGTTCATGTTCAACGAACTATCCCGTGATCGTCTGAGAGAGGCCGGCATCGATATTCCATTTCCACAGCGGGTTATTCGCGTGGTTCAGGAATCTGCTGCGCAGTGATTGGTTTTCTGGTCAATGCCTGACTATTCGGTCAGGCATGTTCTGCATGGATCTGATGTTTTAAACACACTGTTGTCACACCAACGAAAAAGGCCCATCCGAAGATGGGCCTTTTTTTGATTACCGCAAACTAACTTTCTGTGATTACAGAATGTTGAGCGGGTAGTCGGTGATCAGGCGGAACTCAGAGATATCGCCTTCGCCTTCGTCAGCATTGGCGGTGTGCCATGCTTGACGGATGCGGAACGACAGATCCTTGGCTGGGCCGGATTGAATGACGTACTTGGCTTCCACGTTGGTTTCGTGGTGTTTGCCGTCTGCACCGTACAGACCGGTGTAGGTGCTGTTCGATGGAGTGTTGGTACCGTCGATGTTCCAACCATTCACGTAACGGACCATGAAGCTCAGGCCAGGTACGCCGTACTCGGCCATTTTCAGGTCGTAACGGGCTTGTACCGACTTCTCGCCAGGGGCGTTGAAGTCAGAGTACTGAATGGAGTTGGCGAGGAAAATCGAGTCGCCACCACGGTTGTTGTCACCCACACCGATGTAGTCGAACGGGGTATCGCCGTTGACCTTCTGGAAGGCCAGGGTCAGGGTGTGTGCTTTCAGGAACGAGTAAGCAGCGGCCAGGGAGTAGGCGGTGTTGCTGATGTCGCCTGCTTTAGCGTTACCGGTATCCTTGGTGTTGTAGATGTTACCGTCGAAGTTGATCGAGTTGTCGCCGCCCAGTGCGAGGGTGTAGTTCGCGTTGGCGTAGTACTGGTTCCAGACGTCTTCGAGCTTGGCACCGTAAAGCGATACGCTCAAGTCCGGGGTAATGCCGTACTTGCCACCGAAGTAGTCGATGGAGTTGGCTGTCACGCCAGCGTAGGTAGCGAACAGTTCGCCGTCACGAGCGTTGCGGTCCTGGCTGGTTGCCGAGTAGAAGTGACCGGCTTCGAGGTCAAGGTCTTTGACTTCGCTGCTCTGCAGTTGGATACCGCTGGCAGTTTGGTGAAGGATACGGGAACCACCTACAGCGAACACTGGAGAGGTGCTTGGCTGCATGTCGCCGATTTTCAGCTCGGTCTTGGAGATGCGGAACTTGGCGGCAGCGCCGGCTTTGCCCTGGCTGTTGTTGACTTCGCCATCAGAGTCCACGGACATGTTGCCGGAACCTGCATATTTGTCGGAACCGTCCAGTTTGATGGCCAGTTGGCCCCAAGCTTCAACGCCAACACCGATCAGGCCTTGGGTGTAGCCCGAGCTGTACATGCCCTGGATGCCCTGGGTCCAGTCTTTGTCATCGACTGCGCCGTTTTTCTTGTTACGGTTGTAGTAGTAGTTGCGAACCAGCAAGTCGAGTTTGCTGTCTTCAACGAAACCTTTGGCTTCGGCCTGGTCGCTTACGAAAGGTGCGGCTACTGCCAACTGAGTACTGGCTGCTGCTGCAACTGCCAGTGCGATCATGCTCCACTTCATCACGCGCATCGTGATTTGCTCCTTTGGTTTTAGAAGAGTACTGCCGTCCCACCTGTTTTATTATCTGGGCGGCTCTTTCTTTTTGTGTCGGCGCAAACTTATATCACGCCGACAATGTTGGCGATACTTGCGTATCTAACCTTTCGCCTTCTTTACGACCCTGTCGCAAACAGCGAGATAGATGTCGCAAATTTCCAGCTCCAACGCAACCGGGCTGACAACTTTAATGCTGTTTTCTGAGCCTTGGCGCCAGTAAAAAGAGTCCTGGTGAAACGTTTGAATCTCCATCGGGCTACCTTGCCGCTGTCTTTTTTACCTGAAGACCTCCGCTTCCAGCGGGTGTCACATCAGGTGATGTTGGGTATGAATGCAATAAGCATGCGCAAAATCCAGCTCTGTTGCATTTTTTTTCAAATTGACGGTCTGACGCTGTAAAAACCTCATAAAACCGGGGGTTCAAGCACGCTTGTTATGGGCTTGACGCCTTGCCTGGCATCATGTTGCACCCTTCTGGTCGACTGACTGACAACCAAAAATGTTACCGGTTCACCCCGCCAGTGAGTAAATGGCGGATGTCGAAGCGTTCAGCGTAGACCCACTGTGCGGTTTTGGTGCAAAAAATTTTTCGCCCCGTGCCGGGTTCATCCCGGTTGACCGCTTGTCTTGTGCGAACACTTCGTTGTGAATCAGTCATTTCGGCGTTTTTTGCCGGTTGATCGGTGCTGTCATGGTGCGCGGCAGCGAAAAATGTCTCATTCGGGAGCGGGCTGACAGCTTTCGCTTGCGCCAGGGACCTCTGTGCAAGGTTCGCCGTGAAGCGTGCGCCGTTCGCAGGTATGCTGCCGTCCGGTCGCTTGGTGAGCTGTCCCTCCGGATGGGCGCTAAGCTGAAAAATGATGACCCGGCGGGAGTGCACGCGGTGTTTGCTTTAGATCCACGACTTCAACAAGACACGTTACCGATCGGGGACTTTCCGCTCTGCCGGTTGCTGTTGTCCAACGATTCGAACTATCCCTGGTTCATCCTGGTACCTCGCCGTGAGGCTATCAGTGAGATATTTCAGTTGGATGATGCAGATCAGCAACAGCTTTGGAAGGAGACGACGGAGCTTTCGCAAGTGCTCAAGGACTCGTTCGACGCGGACAAATTGAATGTTGCGGCGCTGGGCAATGTCGTCAGCCAGTTGCATATGCACGTGATTGTGCGCAAGCGCGAAGATGCCGCCTGGCCAGCACCGGTTTGGGGGAAACATCCGGCAAAGCCCTATGATTCGGAGCAGGTCGCCGCCATTCGCGAACGTTTGCGCCTGATATTGACCGATGATTTTACGTTTCTGGAGGGCTGAATCATGAGCCTGGAAGAACGCGTTACCGATCTGGAAAGCCGCCTGGCCTTTCAGGATGACACCGTCCAGGCATTGAATGATGTCCTGGTCGAGCAGCAACGGGTGGTCGAGCGTCTGCAACTGCAGATGGCTGCGCTGCTCAAGCGCCAGGAGGAAATGGTCGGCCAGTTCGAGTCGTTCGAAGAGGAAGCGCCGCCGCCGCACTATTGAGCGACGCACAGGCATGAAAAAACCGCGGACAGCTCGGCTGTGCGCGGTTTTTTTCAGCTTTGAATCAGCGACGTGGCAGTGCGGCGATCACGTCTTCGGCTTGCAGGCCCTTGTCACGATTCATGACAGAGAACTCCACGCGCTGGCCTTCTACCAGAACGCGGTGACCTTCACCGCGAATGGCCCGGAAGTGGACGAAGATATCGTCGCCGGAGTCGCGGGAAATGAAGCCGAAGCCTTTGGATGTGTTGAACCATTTTACGGTGCCGGTATCGCGGTTGCTCATGTCGTAGCTTGGCGAGGCGGTGGCTGGTGACGATTTGTAGAAGCTGATACCCAGATGCAGGGCAATAGCGATCAGGGCTGCGACCAGGCTGAACAGAACGGCGGGTTGACCGGCGATGACAGGCATCGGTGCGATCAGTGTCAGGGTTTGCAGGACTACCGCCAGGACCAGCAGGGCGCTGACCAGGTTTTGCAGTTGGTGGCGCGGACCTTTGTTCCAGTAAGGGATGACAGGTGCAAGTGTGAGATTGAGCAGGCCGAAAAAGGCCAGGTACAGCGCATCAGGTTGTTGCAGGTAAGGTAAGGCTTCGGATTGCAGGCTAGGGACAAAGGACAGCAGCAAGGCCGCAGCGCCTATCAGCAGATGGACGATTTTCAACATTTTGATTAACTCACGTTAAGACAGTTCACAAGGAAGAGCTGATGGCGCACGGTTCGCTTCAAAACAATAAAGAGGCGTTGGACACGTGCCCGATATCAGCCTATGCGCCATACCGGGAAAAATAGGTGCTGGCGACACGCCGTCTATTTAACAGCAAAGCGGCAGGCTACTCAAATCAGGGCGTCCGGCGGCTCTTTTGGAGCGAATGGCCGCAGGTTGCCCGAAGTTTCGCGGCTGCGGTAAGGCGGCAGGCTTGCCGGGGTGGTTCGGCACCCATTACTCGACAAGGTCAGTGACGAACTTGCGGTTGAGGTGTTGATCCAGTGCATGCAGGTGCATGAAAAAAAACGGCCTGGATGCTTCGCACTCTACTTTCCTACACCATTCGATACTGTGCATCTGAAGGGGGCGTCACTTTGCTGTGTGGGAAATTGTCCGGAGTAGGACGTTCTCCACGGTCTGCCAAAAGTTGTTGGCTTATCCTACGTCGGCGGCCATAAAGTCGTCTGGATATACCTTTGCACCTGCGTTTTTATAAGTCGGCAGACAGTTGCTCTTAATCAAACCAGGATGGCAAAGGAGTGTCAGCGTTATGGTTTATGAAAGGCATGAAGAGGGGCGATACGGTTCGCGCAGGGATGTAAGGGTTGACCCGTTCGTTCGCGAGTTCGATATGGGGCTGGCCCAGCCTTTGTCCCGCTCCGTACGATTGAATGGCTTCGCCACCTGTTTGCGGCTTGAGCAGGTTTATTGGGATATTTTGGCGGAGATGGCCCGGGTCAACGGTTGCTCGGTCAGTAGCCTGTTATCTCATCTGGATCGCGAGGTTCACTTGCGCCACGGCGGAGTCAGGAATTTCAGCGGATTGGTGCGGGTTGTTTGTGTCGTGCACAGTCTCAAGGAAGGCGGGTGCATCGGCACGGCCTAGTCTGGACGGCGAAAGCAGCAGAGTGTCGGCCTGTGCAGTCTTACGGCTGCACAGGCCGCATTTAATGGATATAATCCCGCTCTTTGCCGCAAAACCCTGCGTGTGCGGTAGCAATCTGATCGCCGAGACAACCTCCATGCCGATGTACGATTATCAATGTGCTTCCTGTGGTCATCAGTTGGAAGCCATTCAAAAGATCAGCGATGCACCGCTGGTCGACTGCCCTGCCTGTCAGGCGCCAGAGCTTAAAAAAATGCTGTCCATGCCGGGCTTTCGCCTTAGCGGCACGGGTTGGTACGAAACCGATTTCAAGACCGGTTCCAAGAAGAATCTGGCCGGCGGCGACAAAGCTGACTAAGGTCCTGAACCTGAGTTGAACAACACGCGTGCTCTTGCATCACCCGACGACTTTTTTAAAGGCGGGGCTGCTGTAGGATCTCCAACCGAATTTCGAATTACGAGAAGTGAAACCACGACCATGATGCGCAGCCATTATTGCGGCCAACTGAACGAAAGCCTGGACGGCCAGGAAATTACCCTTTGCGGATGGGTCCACCGTCGCCGTGACCACGGTGGGGTGATTTTCCTCGATATCCGTGATCGTGATGGTCTGGCCCAGGTCGTGTTCGATCCGGACCGCGCTGAAACCTTCGCCGCAGCCGACCGCGTGCGCAGCGAGTATGTCGTGAAGATCACCGGCAAGGTTCGCCTGCGTCCTGCCGGTGCGACCAACGCCAACATGGCGTCGGGCATGATCGAAGTCCTCGGTTATGAGCTGGAAGTACTGAACGAGTCGGAAACCCCGCCGTTCCCGTTGAACGAATTCTCCGACGTCGGCGAAGAAACCCGCCTGCGCTATCGTTTCCTCGACCTGCGTCGTCCGGAAATGGCCGAGAAGCTGCGTCTGCGTTCGCGCATGACCACCAGCATCCGCCGCTTCCTCGACGAGAACGGCTTCCTCGACGTAGAAACGCCGATCCTGACCCGCGCCACCCCTGAAGGCGCGCGCGACTACCTGGTGCCGAGCCGTACTCACGCCGGTTCGTTCTTCGCCTTGCCGCAATCGCCGCAGCTGTTCAAGCAACTGCTGATGGTGGCCGGCTTCGACCGTTACTACCAGATCGCCAAGTGCTTCCGTGACGAAGACCTGCGTGCCGACCGCCAGCCGGAATTCACCCAGATCGACATCGAGACCAGCTTCCTCGATGAAAAAGACATCATGGGCCTGACCGAAGCCATGATCCGCAACCTGTTCAAGGAAGTGCTGGATCTGGAATTCGGCGATTTCCCGCACATGACCTTCGAAGAAGCCATGCGCCGCTACGGTTCCGACAAGCCAGACCTGCGTAACCCGCTGGAACTGGTTGACGTTGCCGACCAGCTCAAGGAAGTCGACTTCAAGGTGTTCAGCGGCCCGGCCAATGACCCGAAATGCCGCATCGCTGCCTTGCGCGTTCCAGGCGGGGCAAGCATGCCGCGCAAGCAGATCGACGATTACACCAAGTTTGTCGGTATCTACGGTGCCAAGGGCCTGGCGTACATCAAGGTCAACGAGCGCGCCAATGGCGTCGAAGGCCTGCAGTCGCCAATCGTGAAGAACATTCCTGAAGCCAACCTGAACGTGATCCTCGATCGCGTCGGTGCGGTCGACGGCGATATCGTGTTCTTCGGCGCCGACAAGGCGAAGATCGTCAGCGAAGCCCTGGGCGCACTGCGGATCAAGCTTGGCCACGACCTGGACCTGCTGACCTGCAAGTGGGCACCAATGTGGGTCGTCGACTTCCCGATGTTCGAAGAGAACGACGACGGCAGCTTCACCGCCTTGCACCACCCGTTCACCGCACCGAAGTGCACCCCGCAAGAGCTGGAAGCCAATCCGGCTGGCGCACTGTCCCGTGCCTACGACATGGTGTTGAACGGCACCGAACTGGGTGGCGGATCGATCCGTATCCACCGCAAGGAGATGCAGCAGTCGGTGTTCCGCCTGCTGGGCATCAACGAAGCGGAACAGGAAGAGAAATTCGGCTTCCTGCTCGACGCCCTGAAATACGGCGCACCGCCGCACGGTGGCCTGGCCTTCGGTCTGGACCGTCTGGTGATGCTGATGACCGGCGCCCAGTCGATCCGTGAAGTGATCGCCTTCCCGAAAACCCAGAGCGCGGCAGATGTCATGACTCAGGCGCCGGGCCAGGTGGACGCCAAGGCATTGCGCGAACTGCACATTCGTCTGCGCGAAACGCCCAAGGCTGAGTAAGCTTGACCTGAAGGGCGCATCTCGGGATGCGCCCTTTCCTTTTAGGCAGAGTTGTTCAAGACTTTTGTTTGTCGGCTGGCGCAATGCAGCGTAGCGGGCAATGTTTCAAAGAGAATTCGGAGCGAGTTATGGCAGGTCATTCCAAGTGGGCGAACATCAAGCACCGCAAAGAACGTCAGGATGCCAAGAGGGGCAAGATCTTCACCAAGTGGATTCGTGAGCTGACCGTTGCTGCCCGTCAGGGCGGTGGCGACCCGGGCTCCAACCCACGCCTGCGTCTGGCCCTGGACAAGGCCCTGGGTGCCAACATGAGTCGCGACATCATCGACCGTGCTGTCGCCCGCGGTACCGGCGCAGCCGACACGGACGACGTGGTCGAACTGACCTACGAGGGTTACGGTCCGGGTGGCGTGGCGGTGATGGTCGAATGCATGACCGACAACCGTAACCGCACCGCAGCCGCTGTTCGTCACGCGTTCAGCAAGTGCGGTGGCAACCTCGGGACTGACGGTTCGGTGGCCTATCTGTTCGAACGCAAGGGGCAGATCTCCTTCGCTGCCGGCGTTGACGAAGACGCGCTGATGGAAGCGGCCATGGAAGCCGACGCCGATGACGTGGTGACCAATGAAGACGGTTCGATCGACGTTTTCACCTCGTTCGCCGGCTTCTATTCCGTGCGTAACGCACTGGAAGCGGCGGGTTTCAAGGGTGATGACGCGGAAATCGTCATGTTGCCGACCACCAGTGCCGAACTCGATCTGGAAGGTGCCGAGAAAGTCCTCAAGCTGATCGATATGCTCGAAGACCTGGATGACGTGCAAAACGTCTATTCCAATGCGGAAATTCCGGAATCGGTGGCCGCACAGCTAGGCTAAAGGGCAACAATGTCCCATGTGGGAGCGGGCTTGCTCGCGAACGCGGATTTGCAGGCAACGTTGTTGCTGAATATGAAACCGCTTTCGCGAGCAAGCCCGCTCCCACATTTGTTATTCGTTGTATTGAATATCGTGCTTTTACTGAGCCTGCAGGCGTTATGACTTTAATTCTTGGTATCGACCCCGGTTCGCGCATCACCGGTTACGGTGTGGTTCGTGATACCGGCCGTGGCTGTGAGTACGTCGCCTCCGGTTGTATCCGCACCGGTGCCGGCGAGCTGCATGAGCGACTGCAGATTGTCTATCGTGGGGTGCGGGAGATCATTCAGACGTACCATCCGGTGACCATGGGGATCGAAAAGGTGTTCATGGCCCGTAACGCCGATTCCGCCCTGAAGCTGGGGCAGGCCCGTGGTGCTGCGATCGTGGCAGGTGCCGAGGAAAGCCTGGAAATTGCCGAATACACCGCAACCCAGGTCAAGCAGGCCGTCGTCGGTACCGGTGCGGCCAATAAGGAGCAGGTGCAGATGATGGTCATGCACATGCTCAAGCTGACCAGCAAGCCGCAGATCGATGCTTCGGACGCCCTGGCCATTGCCATCTGCCATGCTCATACCCGTTCCAGTCTGTTGCCCCATGGCCTGGGAGCAGCACGCAGTCGTGGCGGGCGCCTGCGTCTCTGATAGCATCAGCAAGCATTTTTATGGAGTGGGGGCGTTTCGCCTGGGTTGTCGGCGATATTCCCTCGCTCTATCAGTCGCTGGCCCAGAGCTGGCCAACGCTCAAGGATTTGTAACGTGATTGGACGTTTGCGCGGCACCCTGGCTGAGAAGCAGCCTCCACATCTGATTCTGGATGTAAATGGCCTGGGCTATGAACTTGAAGTGCCCATGACGACTCTTTACCGCTTGCCGTCGGTCGGTGAACCGCTGACCTTGCACACCCATTTGGTCGTGCGCGAAGACGCACAGTTACTTTATGGTTTTGTCGGCAAGCGTGAGCGCGATTTCTTTCGCGAATTGATCCGCCTCAACGGTGTCGGGCCGAAACTGGCGCTGGCCTTGATGTCGAGCCTGGAAGTCGATGAACTGGTTCGTTGCGTACAGTCCCAGGACACTTCGGCGCTGACCAAGGTCCCGGGTGTCGGCAAGAAAACCGCCGAACGCTTGCTGGTCGAACTCAAGGATCGCTTCAAGGCCTGGGAAACCGTACCGGCCATGTTCGCCCTGGTGCCTAACCAGCCGGATGGACCCGCTCCGGTGAACACTGCCGAAAATGACGCCGTCAGCGCCTTGATTTCCCTGGGCTACAAACCCCAGGAAGCCAGCAAGGCAGTGTCTGCGATCAAGGAGAAAGGTTTGAGCAGTGAAGACATGATCCGCCGCGCCTTGAAGGGAATGATCTAAGTGATTGAAGCTGATCGTCTGATCGCTGCCACGCACAGCCCGCGTGAGCGCGAAGAAGTCCAGGACCGGGCGATTCGCCCGGTCAGCCTGGCCGAATACATTGGTCAGCCGACCGTTCGCGAGCAGATGGAGTTGTTCATCCAAGCCGCTCGCGGTCGTAACGAGTCCCTGGATCACACGCTGATCTTCGGGCCCCCCGGCCTTGGCAAGACCACCCTCGCCAACATCATCGCCCAGGAAATGGGGGTGTCGATCAAGAGCACCTCGGGGCCCGTGCTGGAGCGGCCGGGTGACCTCGCGGCGCTGTTGACCAACCTTGAGCCTCACGATGTGCTGTTCATCGATGAAATCCATCGTCTGTCGCCCATCGTCGAGGAGGTGTTGTATCCGGCCATGGAGGATTTCCAGCTAGACATCATGATCGGGGAGGGCCCGGCCGCGCGTTCGATCAAGCTGGATCTGCCGCCGTTCACCCTGGTCGGCGCAACGACGCGGGCGGGGATGCTGACCAATCCGTTGCGAGACCGTTTCGGGATCGTCCAGCGCCTGGAGTTCTACAACAACGCCGATCTGTCGACCATTGTCAGCCGCTCGGCAAGCATCCTTGGTTTGCCGCTGGACCCGGAGGGCGCCTTCGAGATCGCCCGCCGTGCCCGTGGCACGCCACGGATTGCCAACCGTCTGCTGCGCCGGGTGCGTGATTTCGCTGAAGTTCGCGCCAAGGGGCATATCACCAAGCCGATCGCCGACCTCGCGCTGAACCTGCTGGACGTCGACGAGCGCGGCTTCGATCACCAGGACCGGCGTCTGTTGCTGACCATGATCGAGAAATTCGACGGCGGGCCGGTCGGAGTCGACAGCCTGGCCGCCGCCATCAGCGAAGAGCGTCACACCATTGAAGACGTGCTGGAGCCTTACCTGATCCAGCAGGGCTACATCATGCGCACGCCACGGGGACGGGTGGTGACGCGCTATGCCTACCTGCATTTCGGTTTAAACATTCCGTCACGATTGGGCGAAATGCCCGTGGCAGACGAGTTCCTCGATGCCAGTGACGATTAATTAACGTTGCGTGCTGATTTTTTCGGGCAATGTAGGGTCCCAGGACCGTACTTTCACGAGAAAGCCGCAGATCAATGAAAAACAGTTGCCTGGCCGGATTGGCAACCTGAGGAGTAAGCACTAGAGTATGCGCGCGCAAAACGGGCTTGAGCCTTTCGCACATCGTTGTCGCGTTTATTACGAGGACACCGATGCGGGCGGCATCGTGTATTACGTCAATTACCTCAAGTTTATGGAACGGGCTCGAACCGAGCGGCTACGAGATCTGGGCTTTGCCCAATCGCAGCTGGCAGGGGAGGACCTGTTGTTCGTCGTGCATTCCAGCGAAGCGCGCTACCACGCGCCGGCGCGACTGGATGACGAACTGCTGGTAAGCGCTGAAGTAATCGAATTGAACCGTGCCAGCCTGCGCTTCAAACAGCAGGTCAGGCGGGCAACGGATAATGCGCTGCTCTGCGAAGGGCAGTTTTTGGTGGCCTGTGTGCGCACCGACAGTTTGAAACCCCGGGCCATTCCCGAAGCTCTGCGAGCGGCCTTTGCCGACGTGAGCGGCGCGGGTACACACTCAAAGCAGGAGATAAAGCGTGGAAGCTAACGTCGTCGACCATTCCTCCATGTGGAGCCTGGTCAGCAATGCCAGTATCGTGGTGCAACTGGTAATGCTGACCCTGGTAGCCGCATCGGTGACCTCGTGGATCATGATCTTTCAGCGCAGCAACCTGCTGCGCGCCGGTCGACGTGCCCTGGAGAGCTTTGAAGAGCGCTTCTGGTCGGGTATCGACCTGTCCAAGCTGTACCGTCAGGCCGGCAGCAACCCGGACCCTGATTCGGGTGTCGAGCAAATCTTCCGTGCCGGCTTCAAGGAATTCTCCCGTCTGCGCCAGCAGTCAGGCGTTGATCCGGAAGCGGTCATGGAAGGCGTGGCCCGTGCCATGCGCGTCGCCATTTCCCGCGAAGAAGAAAAGCTCGAGCAGAGCCTGCCCTTCCTGGCCACCGTCGGTTCCGTCAGCCCGTACATCGGTCTGTTCGGTACCGTCTGGGGGATCATGAACTCCTTCCGTGGTCTGGCAACCGCCCAGCAAGCGACCCTGGCCACTGTGGCCCCGGGTATCGCCGAAGCACTGATCGCCACGGCCATCGGTCTGTTCGCTGCCATTCCAGCCGTTATCGCCTACAACCGTTTTGCTGCTCGCAGCGAAACCCTGCTGGGCCGCTACTACACCTTCGCCGACGAGTTCCAGGCGATCCTGCACCGCAAAGTGCACACCAGCGAAGAATAAGCAGGTAATTTCCAATGGCTTTAATCGCTCGAGCTCGCAAAAAGCGCAAGCCGGTCGCCGAGATGAACGTGGTGCCTTACATCGACGTGATGTTGGTGCTGCTGGTCATCTTCATGGTGACCGCGCCGATGCTCAATCAGGGCGTGAAAGTTGATCTGCCCAAGGTTTCCAGCGAAGCCTTGCCGCAGGACAACAACACCCAGGTCCTGACCATTTCCATCAAATCCGACAAGACCTACTACTGGAACCTTGGTAGCGAAGTCGACACGGACAAGCAGCAAGACCGGGCCATGACGTTGCCGCAGATGACTGACGCCGTGACCAAGATCATTCGCGTCGGCAATGAAAACGGCAAGCACACCCAAGTCTTCATTCGCGGTGACAAATCCGTCGATTACGGTTCTGTCATGGGGGCCATGGGCGGGTTGCAGAAAGCCGGGGTCGGTAATGTTGGCTTGATTACCGAGGCGCCCTGATGCAGCAACAGCGAGAGCCGTCCGCCTCGGAAAGCTACTTCTGGCCTAGTGTCTGGGCGATTGGCTTGCACGTGCTGGTGTTCGGCATGCTGTTCGTCAGTTTTGCCTTTACCCCGGAACTGCCGCCGGCCAAGCCGATTGTCCAGGCGACCTTGTACCAGCTGAAATCGAAAAGTCGGGCGACCACCCAGACCAATCAGAAGATTGCCGGTGAAGCGCAGAAATCTGCTGCGCGTCAGACCGAAGTCGAACAGTTGGAACAGAAAAAGGTCGAGCAGGAAGCGGTGAAGGCCGCGGAACAAAAGAAAGAAGAGGCGGCTCAAAAGGCCGAGGAAGCCAAGAAGGCCGACGAAGCCAAGAAAGCGGACGAGGCGAAAAAGGCTGATGAAGCCAAGAAAGCCGACGATGCGAAGAAAGCCGCGGAAGCCAAGAAGGCAGAAGAGAAACAATTGGCTGATATAGCCAAGAAGAAAGCTGAAGAAGAAGCCAAGAAAGCTGCTGAAGAAGAGGCCAAGAAAGCGGCCGCTGAAGAAGCCAAGAAGAAGATCGTCGAAGACGCGAAGAAGAAAGCCGCGGAAGACGCCAAGAAGAAAGCCGAGGCTGAAGAGGCGAAGAAGAAGGTCGCCGAGGAAGCGAAGAAGAAAGCTGCTGCCGATGCTGCGAAGAAGAAATCGCAGGATGCGGCACGTAAGTCCGCCGAAGACAAAAAGGCTCAGGCCCTGGCAGATTTGCTTTCCGACACGCCGCAGCGTCAGCAGGCCTTGGCCGATGAGCAGGGTGACGAAGTCGCCGGCAGTTTCGATGACCTGATTCGAATACGTGCAGCGGAAGGCTGGGCTCGTCCACCTTCGGCCCGCAAAGGCATGACGGTTCAGCTGCAAATCGGCATGTTGCCGGACGGTACGGTGACTTCGGTCAAGGTGCTCAAGTCCAGTGGCGACGGTCCGTTTGACGCTTCGGCCGTAGCGGCAGTGAAGAATATTGGACGATTGACAGAAATGCAGGGAATGAAGCCGAGTGATTTTGCTCCGTATCGTTCATTCAAGATGACATTCACACCTGAGGATCTAGCCCCGTGAGAAACCTCCTTCGAGGAATGCTCGTCGTGATCTGCTGCATGGCAGGGATCGCGATGGCAGATGAGAAAAACATTCTGGTCACCAGTGGCAGCGATCGGGCCACCCCGATCGCAGTTGTTCCGTTCGGCTTCCAGGGCGGTAGCGTGCTGCCGGACGACATGGCTGAAATCATCGGTAACGACCTGCGCAACTCGGGTTACTACTCGCCGATTCCAAAGCAGAACATGATCAGCCAGCCGAGCCAGGCCAGCGAGATCATCTTCCGTGACTTCAAGGCGCTGGGTGCCCAGTACGTCATGGTCGGCAGCATCGTTCCGGCGGGCGGTCGCCTGCAGGTGCAATACGCACTGTTCAACGTGGCCACCGAGCAGCAAGTGCTGACCGGCAGCGTATCGGGCGGCGTCGATCAGTTGCGCGACATGGCGCACTACATCTCTGACCAGTCGTTCGAAAAGCTCACGGGTATCAAGGGTGCCTTCTCGACTCGCCTGCTGTACGTGACGGCCGAGCGTTTCTCCGAGAACAACACTCGCTACACCCTGCAACGTTCGGACTACGACGGTGCCCGCGCCGTGACCCTGCTGCAATCGCGCGAGCCGATCCTGTCGCCGCGTTTCGCACCGGATGGCAAGCGCATCGCCTATGTCTCCTTCGAGCAGAAGCGTCCGCGGATCTTCATGCAGAACATCGACACCGGTCGCCGTGAGCAGATCACCAACTTTGAAGGCCTGAACGGTGCGCCAGCCTGGTCGCCGGATGGCAATCGCCTGGCGTTCGTGCTGTCGAAAGACGGCAACCCGGACATCTACGTGATGAACCTGGGTTCGCGTCAGATCAGCCGCGTCACCAACGGTCCTGGCATCAACACCGAACCGTTCTGGGGCAAGGATGGTTCGACCATCTACTTCACTTCCGACCGTGGCGGCAAACCGCAGATCTACAAGACCAGCGCGGGTGGTGGCGGTGCCGAACGCGTGACTTTCGTCGGCAACTACAACGCCAACCCTAAATTGTCGGCTGATGAAAAGACGCTTGTCATGATTCACCGTCAGGATGGCTTCACCAATTTCAAGGTGGCGGCCCAGGATTTGCAACGCGGTAGTGTAAAAATCCTCACTGATAGCACTCTGGACGAGTCGCCTACTGTCGCGCCCAACGGCACCATGGTAATCTACGCCACCCGCCAGCAGGGCCGGGGAGTCTTGATGCTCGTGTCCATCAATGGACGCGTAAGGCTCCCGCTTCCTACCGCACAAGGCGAAGTCAGAGAACCTTCCTGGTCCCCTTACCTGAACTGACGCGGCGCTATACGTTTTACTTAACACACTGGGGTTCATTAGGAGTTTCACGATGGAAATGCTGAAGTTTGGTAAATTTGCTGCGCTGGCACTGGCCATGGCTGTAGCTGTAGGTTGCTCGTCCAAAGGCGGCGACAATGCCGGTGAAGGCGCGGTAGATCCAAACGCTGGTTACGGCGCAAACACTGGTGCAGTTGACGGCTCCCTGAGCGAAGAAGCTGCTCTGCGCGCAATCACCACTTTCTACTTCGAATACGACAGCTCGGACCTGAAGCCAGAAGCCATGCGCGCTCTGGACGTTCACGCCAAAGACCTGAAAGCAAACGGCGCTCGCGTTGTTCTGGAAGGCAACACCGACGAACGTGGTACTCGTGAGTACAACATGGCACTGGGCGAGCGTCGTGCGAAAGCCGTTCAGCGCTACCTGGTACTGCAAGGTGTTTCCCCAGCTCAGCTGGAACTGGTTTCCTACGGCGAAGAGCGTCCAGTTGCTACCGGCAACGACGAGCAGTCCTGGGCTCAAAACCGTCGCGTCGAACTGCGTAAGTAATTCGTCATGCGAACGTGCCGTCGTGCTGTAACTGTTCTGGCTCTCAGCCTCGCGCCGCTTGCGGTGTGGGCTGCGGTTCCTGTGGTCGATGACAACTCCGGTTATAACAATAGCGGGAGCAGTTATCCGCCTGCAGGTTACGGTACGAACGGCGCCTATGCCGGGGGAGGGGTTTCGACCCCTGTCTCGGCACAGGGCGAGCTGTTCAACCAACTGCAATCAATGCAGCAACAGATCGAGCGCCAGCAAGGTGCAATTGAAGTTCTGCAAAACGATGTAGCGCGCATGAAGCAGGAAAACCTGGAGCGATACCAGGATCTTGATCGGCGCATAGGAACCGGCGTTGCACCAGCCGCGACTCCTGAAAATTCTTCCACCGGTGGTGATTTGAGCGCCGCCGGTGCAGCCGCAGGTGCGGCAGCAGGCGCAGCCGCCGCTCAAGCACCTGCTGCGGGTAGCGAGCCGGCAGATCCGGCGAAGGAAAAGCTCTATTACGATGCTGCCTTCGACCTGATCAAGGCCAAGGACTTCGACAAGGCCAGCCAGGCTTTCTCGGCGTTCCTGCGCAAATACCCGAACAGTCAGTACGCGGGCAACGCCCAATACTGGTTGGGCGAAGTGAACCTGGCCAAAGGCGATCTGCAAGGCGCAGGTCAAGCGTTTGCCAAGGTTTCGCAGCTGTATCCCAAGCACGCCAAAGTGCCGGACTCGCTGTACAAGCTCGCTGACGTAGAGCGTCGCCTGGGTCACACCGACCGGGTCAAGGGCATTCTGCAGCAGGTGGTGTCCCAGTATCCGGGCACGTCCGCCGCCCAGTTGGCCCAGCGCGATCTGCAGAAAATGTAAGGCTGCCTGGCCCGTTTTGAAGAAACCCGCGCTTGTCGCGGGTTTTTTCGTTAGAATTCATCCCCTTTTTCTGAAACACGCTTTTTGGGATCTGCGCATTGCCGGGGTTCCTTGAAGTGCCTGACGGAGGCGGACAGCCTGTTTAGCTGTTACGCCCGTGGCGACTATGCAAGACACATTGAGAATCACCGAAGTTTTCTACTCGTTGCAGGGTGAAACTCGGACCGCCGGCCTGCCCACTGTTTTTGTGCGCCTGACCGGTTGCCCGTTGCGTTGCCAATACTGCGACAGCGCCTACGCGTTCACAGGCGGAACCATTCGCACGCTCGACGACATCCTCGAGCAGGTCGCCGGTTTCCGTCCGCGATACGTCTGTGTCACGGGCGGCGAGCCCCTGGCGCAACCCAACGCCATTCCCTTGCTCAAGCGCTTGTGTGACGCCGGTTACGAAGTGTCGCTGGAAACCAGTGGCTCCATTGATATCTCGGCGGTAGATTCCCGGGTCAGTCGCGTTGTCGACCTGAAAACCCCGGGTTCGAAGGAAGCACACCGCAATCGCTACGAAAACATTGAGCTGCTCACGGCCAACGATCAGGTGAAGTTTGTCATCTGCTCGCGGGAGGACTATGACTGGTCCGTTTCCAAGCTGATCCAGTACGGTCTGGACCAGCGGGCCGGTGAGGTCCTGTTCTCGCCAAGTCACCACGATCTCAATGCGCGGGATCTGGCGGATTGGGTGGTGGCGGACAACCTGCCAGTGCGTTTGCAATTGCAGCTGCATAAATATCTATGGAATGACGAGCCGGGGCGCTGAAATGACTGAACAACTGAACACTCCTGAAAAACGTGCGGTCATCCTGCTGTCCGGTGGCCTGGACTCGGCGACCGTCGTGGCCATGGCGCGCGCCGAAGGCTATAGCTGCTACACCATGAGCTTCGACTATGGTCAGCGGTCCCACGCCGAATTGCACGCTGCCGAACGCGTGGCCCGAGACCTGGGGGTGGTCGAGCACAAGGTGATCGGTCTGAACCTGAACGGCATGGGCGGCTCGGCGCTGACCGACAGCAGTATCGACATTCCGGAAGAGTTGGGAGAGGGCATTCCGGTGACTTACGTGCCTGCGCGTAACACGGTGTTCCTGTCCCTGGCCCTGGGCTGGGCTGAAGTGCTCGGTGCGCGCGACATCTTCATCGGCGTCAATGCGGTGGATTACTCCGGTTACCCGGACTGTCGTCCCGAGTTCATCGAGTCGTTCGAGCGCATGGCCAACCTGGCAACCAAAGCCGGCGTGGAAGGCAATGGCTTCCGGATCCAGGCACCGCTGCAAAACCTCAGCAAGGCTCAGATCGTCCAGGCGGGCGTGAAGCTTGGCGTGAACTATGGGCTGACCGTTTCCTGCTATCAGGCAGACGATGATGGTCGTGCGTGCGGCAAGTGCGACAGCTGCCGACTGCGTGCAGAAGGCTTCGCGGCGGCCGGAATCAGCGATCCAACACCTTATTTTTGATTTATTTTAAAATAGGTGTTGAATAGTCCTTAAAAATCAGTATTATACGCGCCACCACACAGCGGGTCGTTAGCTCAGTTGGTAGAGCAGTTGGCTTTTAACCAATTGGTCGTAGGTTCGAATCCCACACGACCCACCATTTTTAGCTGTTTTAAAAGTCTGGAAGGCCCACGCAAGTGAGGATTTCCGGATTTTTTTTTGCCCGCAAAAAAGTGCCCGTGCCACCGCTGCATTGGGCTAGTCGCTCGTTGCAAGGAAAGCGTCCAGTGCTTGAAGCGTCTCGGCCGGGCGTTCGATCATCGGCAGGTGGTTGCACCCTTCAAGGATGGCCGAGTCGTTCGCTGAACCGGCAGGAAGACCGTTACGCAACGTGTCCAGTGCCGAGACATCAATCACTTTATCCTCGCGACACCAGATGCCGAGTACCGGCATGTTCAATTTTATCAGCCGGTGGTCGAGGGCGAGCCATTGCGAGGAGGGGCGAATCTGCGCCAGGGTGGATTCGATAATCGCTCGCTGTGCGCGGTTGGCAAGGATTGCTTCCTGCACTTGCCGGTCAGACATCTGTGGAGGGTTCAGATAGACGAGGCGGGCGGTGCGTTCAACGCCAGCGCGATCATCGTAGATAAATGGATTGCCTCCAGCATTCAACTCCCGCATGAAATCATTGTCTTTGAAGCTCAGCCCCAGTGCGCCTACCAATACCAGCCGGCTGACGCGCTGCGGTTGATCGGCTGCATACACGCCGGCGATGGCTCCACCCATTGAATGCCCGATGAGGGTGAAGTTCTCGGCTTCGAGCGCCAGGATAAACTCATGGAGCCGGGTCGCTTGCGCCTCGATGTTGTAGCTGGAATATTCATTGTCAGTGGAGGCTCCCCAGCCTGGGAGGTCGGGGATGATGACGTGGAAACGCGAACTCAATGCCTTGCCAAATTCGAACCAGGCTTGTTTGCTTGATGAAAAGCCGTGGATCAGGATCACCGTTGGCCCCTGCCGCTCGCTTTCGTAATACGACCAGGCGCTGTTGCCTGCCTGGATCAGGCGCGCGCAGAGGGGTGGGGTTTCACAATGCCGGGTTGTCGAGGCTGGATTCAGATCCTCACCCGCCAGGACGAGTGTTGAAGACATCAGCCATGCCGTGAGCAGCAAGGTTGAGGCGGTCATGATCTTGATCAGGCGTTGGATCGACATGAGTTCAGTCCTTTGGTTGTTCCAGTTTCGGTTGGCCGGTTTCCTTTAGCCGGCTTAACGCTTCTATCAGTCCTTGCGCAGGTTAGTGGCAAAGCCATTCAGGTTTTGTGCGATAACTGCAACGGCGAATGTTTTTCCTCAAGGATCAAGGCCATAGGCCTTGTATCAGGGCGCGTCTATTCATCACCCTGGTCAGAATCATCTTTTGCATCCGTCGGATATTCTGTAGCCTTGCGCAGCTTCAACGCTGTCCGTGCCTGATGAATACCCACTTTCCCGGCGGTACCCCGAAGGGTCCGGAGCCGGGTGTATACTCGACTTTCGCGCGAATGCGCCTGCAGGTCTTGCGAACATGACGCAAATTTCCGAACGCCTTCTGGTTCAAGCCCACCTCGACGCCAAACAGCCCAAGCCGCTGACCGCCGATGAAGAGGCTTATTACCGTGCTGCCATCGCTGCCGAGCTCAAGGCTCAGGACGCAGTGCTGGTAGCCCACTTCTATTGTGATCCTGTCATTCAGGCGCTGGCCGAAGAGACGGGCGGCTGTGTTTCCGATTCGCTGGAAATGGCCCGCTTCGGCAACGCCCATCCAGCCAGGACCGTGGTCGTCGCCGGCGTGAAGTTCATGGGCGAGACCGCCAAGATCCTCAACCCGGAAAAGCGCGTACTGATGCCGACGCTCGAAGCGACCTGTTCGCTCGACCTGGGGTGCCCGGTGGACGAGTTTTCCGCGTTCTGCGACCAACACCCGGAGCGCACGGTGGTGGTGTACGCCAACACTTCCGCTGCGGTAAAAGCCCGAGCGGATTGGGTTGTGACCTCAAGCTGTGCGCTGGAAATCGTCGAAAGCCTGATGGACAACGGCGAGACCATCATATGGGGCCCGGACAAGCACCTGGGAACCTACATCCAGCGTCAGACCGGTGCCGACATGCTGCTGTGGGACGGTGCCTGCATCGTTCACGAAGAGTTCAAGTCCAAGCAGCTTGAAGACATGAAGGCGCTGTACCCGGATGCGGCGATTCTGGTGCACCCTGAGTCGCCGACATCGGTGATCGAGTTGGCCGATGCCGTAGGCTCCACCAGTCAGTTGATCGCGGCGGCACAGAGCTTGCCGAACAAGACGCTGATCGTTGCGACTGACCGCGGCATCTTCTACAAGATGCAGCAGCTGTGCCCGGACAAGGTCTTTATCGAAGCCCCGACGGCGGGTAACGGCGCGGCATGCCGCAGTTGTGCGCATTGCCCCTGGATGGCCATGAACACCCTTGAGCGGACGCTGAAGGCGTTGAAAGAAGGGGCGAACGAGATCTTTGTCGATCCGGCCCTGATCCCGCAGGCGATTCGGCCGCTCAAGCGCATGCTTGATTTCACCGCCGCAGCGCGGATGAAATTGGCGGGTAACGCCTGAGATCTTTCAGGCAAGCCGCAAAAACTGTGGGAGCGGCGGTGCGGCGATCCGACTTGCTCGCGAAGGCGGTGTATCAGTCGACATCGAGGTTGGCTGAGGCACCCTCTTCGCGAGCAAGCCCGCTCCCACATTGGTTTTTGTGTTCAGGGATTACTTGCTTTTCTTCGGAATCCGCACCAGCCGGGTGTTGGAATACATGTCATGCCAGCTGCGTTTCTGTTTGTCGAACAGCGACCAGATGAACCCAAGGCCAACACACAGCAGTGAAGCGATCGACACGACAAAGCGCAACAGCGCCTGCCACAGGCTGATGGACGAGCCATCGGCATTCTGCACCCGGATACACCAGACCTGCATGCCCAGGGTCTGACCGGACCAGGTCCAGAATTTGGCGAAAAAGCCGAACAGTACGAACAACAGAATTGTGGAGAGCAGGGGATCACCGTCCAGCGCACCCGCTTCGGTCAGGGTGCGCATCCTTTCTTCGCCGATGATCGCCATCTGGACCATCTTGTAGATGCCGCTGGTGACGATCAGCAGGGCGGTGCACAGCAGGAAGTCATAGAACATGGCTGCCAGACGACGACCCAGGCCAGCGGCAGGAAAGTCGCCCTGGGGGGTAAGCAGGTGTTTCGACATGACAGGCTCTCGGCGAAAAAAGAAGCCATTTTACGGATTTACGCGCACAAAAAAGCCCCTGATGTCAGCATCAGGGGCTTTTTCGTTACAGAAGATTAGCCTTCTGCTTGTACTTCGTCAGCCTGCATGCCTTTCTGGCCCTGCACGGCGATGAAGGTCACTTTCTGGCCTTCTTTCAGGCTCTTGAAACCGTTGCCCTGAATAGCGCGGAAATGCACGAACAGATCCGGACCGCTTTCTGGAGTGATAAAACCAAAACCTTTCTCGTCGTTAAACCACTTGACGGTACCGCTCTGACGTTGGGACATTTCTTATTTCCTTTGACGCAAAAATTAATGACAGTCTCTTTCTCATGAAAGAGTACTGGGGCTGGTTGCAGGAGAGTAAGAAGACGTCGAACGGGATGTAGCTAACTTGTAGGCTACTGCCCAGGTCACGATTCCAAGCGACCCATGCAAACACAGTGAACAAACTCTACGCCAACTACGGGAGAAAAAACAAGCCCTGTGAAGGCCCCGTATTTCCTCAGGTTGATGGCAAAGTCAGTCCACTAGCGAGGCCTTATACGCTAACGTTGTTCAAATGCTTTCGAACGTTATAAGCAAAGTTCATAATCGAAGCTTAGAGCCAAACAATGCACTATTTTATGGCGGTTGCGTTACACATTAGTGCGCTGTTAACGCAACCGCGTTACTTATAGGAACATTCAATCAGCCGCGATAGTAGCGTTGTGGAACAAATGGCATTTTGCTTACAAGCAAAGGCACCTTTTTCCCACGAACGATCGCCCAGACGGGGGTGTCCAGTGCGATATATGCGCTGTCGACATAACCCATGGCCAGCGGCCCGCCCAGGGTCGGCCCGAAACCGCCGCTGCAGACGCTACCGATGATGTCGCCGGCTTCGTTGACGATCTCGGCACCCTCACGCACCGGCGTGCGTTCTTGCGGTAACAGGCCGACGCGTTTGCGGCTGACACCTGCCTGTTGCTGGGCGAATACGCTTTCGGCGCCCGGGAAGCCGCCGGCACGAGCACCATCGGCACGACGTGGCTTGGAGATGGCCCACAGCAGGCTTGCTTCGATCGGGCTGGTCTCGGTGTTCATGTCATGGCCGTACAGGCACAGACCGGCTTCCAGGCGCAGGGAGTCGCGGGCGCCAAGGCCGATGGCAGCCACTTCCGCTTCAGCCAGCAGCGCACGAGCCAGGGTTTCGGCGTTGGCAGCGGGTACGGAAATTTCGAAACCGTCTTCACCGGTGTAACCCGAGCGGCTGACAAAGCAGTCCACGCCCAGCAGTTTCACGCGGGCGAACTGCATGAAGGTCATCTTCGCCACTTCCGGGGCCAGACGCGCCAGTACGGTAACCGCCGCCGGGCCTTGCAGGGCGAGCAGGGCGCGCTCTTCGAACAGCGGCTCGATCGTGCACTGGTCGCCAATGTGCTTGCGCAGATGCGCCAGGTCCTGGTCCTTGCAGGCGGCGTTGACCACCAGGAACAGTTCGTCGTTGCCCAGGTTGGCGACCATCAGGTCGTCGAGGATGCCGCCGGTGGCGTTGGTGAACATCGCGTAACGCTGCATGCCCACTGGCAGGTCGATGATGTCCACTGGCACCAGGGTTTCCAGAGCCTTGGCGGCATTGGCACCGGTCAGGCGGATCTGGCCCATGTGCGAGACATCGAACAGCCCGGCCTGGTCACGGGTGTGCTGGTGTTCTTTCATCACGCCCAGCGGGTATTGCACGGGCATGTCGTAGCCGGCGAACGGCACCATGCGCGCGCCGAGTTCGATGTGCAGTGCGTGCAGCGGGGTTTTCAACAGTTGTTCGGTGGACATATTCAGCTCCTGAAGAAGGGTGCAGATGAGCGCACATCAGCACTCGATAATGTTGACCGCCAAACCGCCACGGGCGGTTTCCTTGTATTTGCTTTTCATGTCGGCGCCGGTCTGGCGCATGGTGCGGATGACCTTGTCGAGGGAGACGAAGTGTTGCCCGTCGCCGCGCATGGCCATGCGCACGGCATTGATGGCTTTGACCGAACCCATGGCGTTGCGCTCGATGCAAGGCACTTGCACCAGCCCGCCAATCGGGTCGCAGGTCAGCCCGAGGTTGTGTTCCATGCCGATTTCCGCGGCGTTCTCCACTTGTTGCACGCTGCCGCCCAGCACTTCGCACAAGGCACCGGCGGCCATCGAACAGGCAACGCCGACTTCACCCTGGCAGCCGACTTCGGCGCCGGAAATCGAGGCGTTTTCCTTGTACAGAATGCCGATGGCGGCGGCAGTGAGCAGAAAGCGCACCACGCCGTCGTCAGTCGCGCCGGGGATGAAGCGCATGTAGTAATGCAGCACCGCCGGAATGATCCCGGCCGCGCCGTTGGTGGGCGCCGTTACGACGCGCCCGCCGTTGGCGTTCTCTTCGTTGACCGCCAGGGCGTAGAGGTTGACCCAGTCGAGCACCGACAGCGGATCGCGTAACGACGATTCCGGGTTCTTGCACAATTGCCGATGCAGCGCGGCGGCCCGGCGCTTGACCTTCAGCCCGCCGGGCAGGATGCCTTCATTGCGGCAACCGGCGGCCACACAGTCCTGCATCACTTGCCAGATGTTCAGCAGGCCGGCGCGGGTTTCCGCTTCCGGGCGCCAGGCGCTTTCGTTGGTCAGCATCACCTGGCTGATGGACAGCCCGTACTTGACGCAATGACCGAGAAGATCCTTGGCGCTTTTGAACGGGAAGGTCAGGGGCGTGGCGTCTTCGACGATGCGGTCGGCGCCGGCGGCGTCCTCGTCAACCACAAAACCGCCGCCGACCGAGTAGTACTCGCGGCTGCGCACTTGCAGGCCGGCGGCGTCGAAGGCGCGGAAGATCATGCCGTTGGGGTGATAGGGCAAGGGTTTGCGAATCATCGCCAGGTGTTCTTTCTCGTTGAACGCAATGCTGTGTTCACCGAGCAGGTTCAAGCGACCGCTACCGCGAATGTCTTGCAGACGGGCGGCGACGGTTTCAGTGTCCACGGTGTCCGGATGCTCGCCTTCCAGGCCGAGCAATACCGCCTTGTCGCTGCCGTGGCCCTTGCCGGTGGCGCCGAGCGAGCCGTAGAGCTCGACTTTGACGCAGGTGGTGGCCGTCAGCAGCCCTTCACGACGCAAACCTTCGACGAAACGCGCAGCGGCGCGCATCGGGCCGACGGTGTGGGAGCTGGAGGGGCCGATGCCAATCTTGAACAGGTCGAACACGCTTAACGACATGGTGGTTCTCCGGTTTCTTGTTATAGGAATTGGCGGAAACAGGGGGGTATCGCAGATCCCCGTGGGAGCGGGCTTGCTCGCGAAAGCGGTGGATCAGTCACCATCAATGTTGTCTGACCCACCGCTTTCGCGAGCAAGCCCGCTCCCACAAGGGGATATGCGGTGTTCTTGAGAGGGGCGGGCAAGCCGCCCCTCATTGGTTTAAGCGTAGCTTTCGATCGACGGGCAGGCGCAGACCAGGTTGCGGTCGCCAAACACGTTGTCGACGCGACCGACCGGTGGCCAGTACTTGCCTTCGATCAGCGACGCAACCGGGTAAACCGCTTGCTCACGGCTGTACGGGTGCGACCACTCGCCGACCAGTTCCTTGGCAGTGTGCGGAGCGTTTTTCAGCGGGTTGTCGTCCTTGTCCAGGGTGCCGTTTTCCACCGCGCGGATTTCTTCGCGGATGCGGATCATGGCATCGCAGAAGCGGTCCAGTTCTTCCTTGGATTCGCTTTCGGTCGGCTCGATCATCAACGTGCCAGCCACCGGGAACGACATGGTCGGCGCGTGGAAGCCGAAGTCGATCAGGCGCTTGGCCACGTCATCGACGCTGATGCCGCTGCTGTCTTTGAGCGGACGCAGGTCGAGGATGCACTCGTGCGCCACCAGGCCGTTGCTGCCGGTGTACAGCACAGGGTAGTGCTCTTCGAGGCGACGGGAGATGTAGTTGGCATTGAGGATCGCCAACTGCGATGCACGCTTGAGACCCGCGCCGCCCATCATGCGAATGTACATCCAGGTGATCGGCAGAATGCTTGCGCTGCCGAACGGTGCCGCGCAAACGGCGCCTTCCTTGCGCTCCATCTGTGCGTGGCCCGGCAGGAATGGCGCCAGGTGCGATTTCACGCCGATCGGGCCGACACCCGGGCCGCCACCGCCGTGCGGAATGCAGAAGGTCTTGTGCAGGTTCAGGTGCGAAACGTCGCCGCCGAACTTGCCCGGTGCGCAGAGGCCGACCATGGCGTTCATGTTGGCGCCGTCGATGTACACCTGGCCGCCGTTGTCATGAATGATGCCGCAGATTTCGCGGATGCCTTCTTCGAACACACCGTGGGTCGACGGGTAGGTGATCATCAGCGCAGCGAGGTGTTCGCGGTGCTCGATGGCCTTGGCGCGCAGGTCTTCGATGTCGACGTTGCCACGGGCATCGCAAGCGGTGACGACGACACGCATGCCGGCCATTTGTGCAGTGGCCGGGTTGGTGCCGTGGGCCGACGACGGGATCAGGCAGATGTCGCGACGGTCTTCGCCACGGCTCTGGTGGTAGGCACGAATCGCCAGGAGACCGGCGTATTCACCCTGGGAACCGGCGTTTGGTTGCAAGGACACCGAGTCATAGCCGGTCGCAGCGCAAAGCATGGCTTCCAGTTCGTCGGTCAGTTGCTGGTAGCCGGCGCTTTGCACGGCCGGGGCGAACGGGTGCAGGGCGCCGAACTCGGCCCAGGTCACCGGGATCATTTCGCTGGCGGCGTTGAGTTTCATGGTGCACGAACCCAGCGGGATCATGGTGCGGTCCAGCGCCAGGTCCTTGTCCGCCAGTTTGCGCAGGTAACGCATCAGCTCGGTTTCCGAGTGATAGCGGTTGAACACCGGGTGGCTGAGGATCGGCGACTGACGCACCAGCGCGGCCGGGATGGTGCTCTGTACCGAGGCGGCGAGGGCGGTGAAGTCCGGCAGGGCCTTGCCGTCGGACAGCAGGCTCCACAGGGTTTCAACGTCGGCCTGAGTGGTGGTTTCGTCCAGGGACAGGCCCAGGCGCTCGCCATCGACCACGCGCAGGTTGATGCGCTGGGCATGCGCCTTGTCGTGCAGGGCGGCGGTTTGAGCGCCGGTCTTCACGGTCAGGGTGTCGAAGAAGCTCGCTTGCTCGACGTTCAGACCCAGTGCGCTCAAGCCTTTGGCCAGGATTGCAGTCAGGTGATGCACGCGATTGGCGATCTGCGTCAGGCCTTTTGGACCGTGGTACACGGCATACATGCTGGCGATGTTGGCCAGCAGTACTTGCGCGGTGCAGATGTTGCTGGTGGCTTTCTCGCGACGGATGTGTTGCTCGCGGGTCTGCATGGCCAGGCGCAGGGCCGGGTTGCCGAAGCGGTCTACCGAAACACCGACCAGGCGGCCCGGCATGTCACGTTTGAATGCGTCTTTAGTGGAGAAGTACGCTGCGTGTGGGCCACCGAAGCCCAGCGGCACGCCGAAGCGTTGTGCGCTGCCGATGGCCACGTCGGCGCCGAATTCGCCAGGGGCGGTCAGCACGGTCAGGGCCAGCAGGTCCGCAGCCACGGCGACGAGGGCGTTGGCAGCGTGGAAGCGTTCGGTCAGCTCGCGGTAATCGAACACGTCACCGTTGCTCGCCGGGTATTGCAGCAGGGCGCCGAAGAATGGCGTCACGTCGCTCAGTTCACGCTCGTCACCCACCACCACGTCGATGCCCAGAGGCTCGGCACGGGTGCGCAGTACGTCGAGGGTCTGCGGGTGGCAATGCACGGAGGCGAAGAAAGCGTGGCTGCTTTTGTTCTTGCTCAGGCGTTTGCAGAAGGTCATGGCTTCGGCAGCGGCGGTGGCTTCGTCGAGCAGGGAAGCGTTGGCGATCGGCAGGCCGGTGAGGTCGCTGATCAGGGTCTGGAAGTTCAGCAGCGCTTCGAGACGGCCCTGGGAGATTTCTGGCTGGTACGGGGTGTAGGCGGTGTACCAGGCCGGGTTTTCCAGCAGGTTGCGCAGGATCGGCGACGGCGTGTGGGTGCCGTAGTAGCCTTGGCCGATGTAGGTCTTGAACAGCTGGTTTTTAGTTGCGATGGACTTGATCAAGGCCAGGGCATCGGCTTCGCTCAGGCCGTCTTCCAGGCCGAGGACGCTGGTGCCCTTGATGCTGTCGGGAATCACGCTGGCGCTCAGGGCTTCCAGGGAGTCGAAACCGAGGCTGTTGAGCATCGCTTGCTCGTCACCGGCGCGCGGGCCGATGTGACGGGCGATGAATTCGTTGGCGGTGGTCAGATTGATTTGAGTCATGTCGGTGCTCCTCAGGCTTCGGCTTGGGCTTTGATCAGGCGGTCGTAGGCGTCCTGATCCAGCAGTTGGCCGACGGCGGCGGCGTCGCTTGGTTTGAAACGGAAGAACCAGCCTTCACCCAGCGGATCTTCGTTGACCAGTTCCGGGCTGCTGTCCAGCGCCGGGTTCACTTCCAGTACTTCGCCATCCAGCGGCATGTACACGCCGCTGGCGGCCTTTACCGATTCCACGGTGGCGGCTTCGGCGCCTTTGTCGTAGGACTGCAGCTCAGGCAGTTGAACGAAAACCACGTCGCCCAGGGCGTTCTGTGCGAAAGCGGTGATGCCGACGGTGACGCTGCCGTCAGCTTCGGTGCGCAGCCATTCGTGATCTTCAGTAAAACGCAACTCGCTCATGGAAACTCCTAAGGGGCCAGACTCGTCTGGTGGACGCGATTGAATGCTTGGGCGATGCCCTGGTTATGGAGGACTACATAGCAAGAACGCGGCCAACGTTGTTTTTATTGTTATTGATCAATGATTTAGGTGGTTTCGACAAACGCTGAAATTCAATCACTGTAGCGAAATCGATACGGCGTATGTCAAGGATAAAAGCCGAGGTGGATCAAAGCCTTGCACAGCCGTGATCGGAGAGGGGTGTAGCGATATCGTTCCGCTGTAGCGCTTTCAGTACAGGTGGAGGTCGTTTTTGAACCCGGTTTTGAATTTGACGAAGCTCATGTGGGAGCGGGCTTGCTCGCGAAAGCGTAGTGGCAGGCGACGATGTATTGACTGATGTACCGCCTTCGCGAGCAAGCCCGCTCCCACAGGGATCTGCGGTGAGGCCTCAAGCCTTGCCCGGAATCCCGTACTTGCGCAACCGATGGGCAATCGCGGTATGGGAGGTTTGCAGGCGGGTCGCGAGTTGCCGGGTCGAGGGATAGCTGACGTAGAGTTTTTCCAGCAGGGTTTTCTCGAATTCGTCCATGGCCTGCTCGAGGCTGTCGACGTCATGGTCGCTCTGGCGGGCCACCGAGGTGCCGGCGATGTCGAGGTCGCCAATGTCCACCAGACTGCTTTCGCAGATCGCCGCGGCGCGGAAGATCACGTTCTGCAATTGCCGCACGTTGCCCGGCCAGCGGTTGCCCAGCAGCGCCGGGTAAGTGCCCGGCGCCAGGCGACAGACCGGGCGCTGGATCTGCGCGCAGGCCTGCTGCATGAAGTAACGGGCCAGTAGCAGAATATCCTGGCCGCGCTCGCGTAGCGGCGGCACTTCAACGTTGAGGACGTTGAGGCGATAGAACAGGTCTTCGCGGAACAGGCCTTCGCTGACCATTTTTTCCAGGTCGCGGTGGGTCGCACTGAGAATCCGTACGTTGACCTTGACCTCACGGTCACCGCCGACCCGGCGAAAACTGCCGTCGTTGAGGAAACGCAGCAATTTGGCCTGCAGATACGGCGACATCTCGCCGATCTCATCGAGAAACACCGTGCCCTGGTTGGCCAGTTCCATCAGCCCTGGCTTGCCACCTCGTTGCGCGCCGGTAAAAGCGCCGGGGGCGTAGCCGAACAGTTCACTTTCGGCGAGGTTCTCCGGTAATGCCGCGCAGTTCAATGCCAGAAACGGCGCGCTGTGCCGGGCGCTGATGGCGTGGCAGGCGCGGGCCACCAGCTCCTTGCCGGTGCCGGTTTCGCCCTGGATCAACAGCGGTGCGTCGAGGGCCGCCACCCGCTGGGCGCGCGCCTTGAGGGTGCGGATCACCGGGGATTCGCCGAGCAGTGCATCGAAACCTTCGGCATGGTCATGGTGCAGCGCGGACAGGCGTTCGCCGATGCGGTTCGGTTGGTACAGGGTCAGTAAGGCGCCGGCGTCGGTGATCGGTGTGGCGTCGAGCAACAAGGTCTGGCCGTTGACGGTGATTTCCCGCAGCGGCAGGCGAAAGCCGTGTTCGAGCAGGGTGTCGAGCAAGGCCGGGTCGGCAAACAGGTCGGCCACGCTTTCGCCGTCGGGTTCGCGGCCGTACAGGGCGATCAGGGCCGGGTTGGCCAGCAGCACCTTGCCGTCGCTGTCCAGCGCCAGCACCGGGTCGGTCATGGCGGCCAGCAACGCGTCGAGCTGCAGGTGCCGGCGCTGGCCGGGCAGGATGTCGACCACCGTCACCGCTTGCACGCCACGCACGCTGAACAGGGCATCACGCAGTTCCTCGAGGACTTGCGGGCTCAGGGTCGGAGCGTCGATGTAAACATTGGGCGGGACCATTTCCACCGCATCCAGGTTCAGATTGCGCCCGCCGAGCAGGGCCAGGACTTCCTGGGTGATACCGACGCGGTCGATGAAGCTGACGTGGATACGCATGGGGCGGTTTCGGGTTCTGCAGTGCGGAGGGTGGCAAGTATGCCTTGGGGCGGGCTAATGGTGAAATCCTGCGCGGACTTCAATGGGGCGATGATCCTCCTGTGGGAGCGGGCTTGCTCGCGAAAGCGGTGTATCAGTCGCCAAGGATGGTGTCTGACACGACGCCTTCGCGAGCAAGCCCGCTCCCACAGGGGAAATGTGGGTTACTCGAATTTCTCGAGATCTATCGGGTCGCCGGACTTCATATTCAGCTGTTTGCGTATGTCTTCAAACATCAGATCGTAGTGCTTGTGTGTCGAACCGATCTGACTATGGGTCTTTGGAATACCGTACTTCTCGGCGATTTTCGTCACGTTGCTGGCGAAGTTGTAGGCCTCCTCCTTGGGCAGGAAGAAGGGCTCTGACATGACCTTGCCCTGAATGCTGCCGTGCATGGTGAACTGGATGCCTTTTTCGCCTTTGGCATTCTTGCTGACTTCATAGTCGAGGTGCACGTTGTAGCTGACATCGTCCGGTGTCAGCGCATGACGCTCGATGTGCAAGTGACCTGGCTCAAACTGTGCCATGGGCGTCTCTCCTTACAAGTAGGTAATGCCAGGTGTTGCCGTGCTGATGCGCGTGCCGGCCGTGCCCTGGACGATCGCTTCGATATCCGCGAGTGAGCCGATCACCGCGACCTTTCCAGTATGGCGTGCGAATTCGCAGGCTGCCTGCACCTTCGGTCCCATCGAACCGGCAGCGAAGCCAAGTTTTTCCATTTCGTCGGGATGCGCCTGGGCGATGGCTTTCTGCGTGGGTTTGCCAAAGTCGATGAAAGCGGCGTTGACGTCAGTGGCGATCACCAGCAGGTCGGCTTCAAGCTGTTCGGCCAGCAGCGCCGAGCACAGGTCCTTGTCGATGACCGCTTCGACGCCTTCGAGTTTGCCGGGGGACGTATACATGGTCGGAATGCCGCCGCCACCGGCACAGATCACGATGCTGCTTTTTTCCAGCAGCCATTTGATCGGACGGATTTCGAAGATGCGTTTCGGTTTCGGGCTGGCGACCACACGGCGGTATTTGTCGCCGTCCGGGGCAATGGCCCAGCCTTTTTCGGCGGCGAGTTTTTCCGCATCGGCCTTGCTGTAGACCGGGCCGATGGGTTTGGTCGGGTTTTTGAAGGCCGGGTCATTGGCGTCGACTTCGACCTGGGTCAGCAGGGTCGCGAAGGGCACCTCGAAGTCCAGCAGGTTACCCAGTTCCTGTTCGATGATGTAGCCGATCATGCCTTCGGTTTCGGCGCCGAGCACGTCCAGCGGGTAAGGGGTGACGGAGGTGTAGGCCGCCGCCTGCAAAGACAGCAGGCCGACCTGGGGGCCATTGCCGTGGGCGATGACCAGTTGGTTGCCGGGATGAATCTTGGCGATCTGTTCGGTGGCGATCCGGATGTTGGCGCGCTGGTTGTCAGCGGTCATGGGTTCGCCCCGGCGGAGCAGGGCATTACCGCCCAGAGCAACGACGATACGCATGGTGCAGTCCTTCTAAAAGAGAAGTCACAATCAACCCGATCTCCCGGTTGGAATCGGACCAGTGTGGGAGCGGGCTCGCTCGCGAAGACGGAGTGTCAGTCGACATCATTGTTGCCTGATACACCGCTTTCGCGAGCAAGCCCGCTCCCACATTGACCGTGTTCCGTCTGTGGGAGTCGGGTGAGCCGTTAGAGATCCGCCAGCGTCGACACCAGAATCGCCTTGATGGTGTGCATGCGGTTTTCCGCTTGCTCGAAGGCGATGCAGGCCGGCGACTCGAATACGTCATCGGTCACTTCGATGCCGTTCTTCAGGTGCGGGTACTGCTCGGCAATCTGCTTGCCGATCTTGGTGTCGCTGTTGTGGAACGCCGGCAGGCAGTGCATGAACTTGGTGCGCGGGTTGCCGGTGGCTTTCATCAGTTCGGCGTTGACCTGGTACGGCAGCAGTTGCTGGATGCGTTCGGCCCAGGCTTCGACCGGCTCGCCCATCGACACCCAGACGTCGGTGTGGATGAAATCCACGCCCTTGACAGCGGCTTTCGGGTCTTCGGTGAGGGTGATGCGCGCGCCGCTTTCTTCCCCGTATTGTTTGCAGCGAGCCACCAGGTCGTCTGCCGGCCACAGGGCTTTGGGCGCGCAGATGCGCACGTCCATGCCGAGCTTGGCGCCGATCAGCAGCAGCGAGTTGCCCATGTTGTTTCGCGCATCGCCGAGATAGGCATAGCTGATCTCGTGGATGGGCTTGTCGGCGTGCTCACGCATGGTCAGCACGTCGGCGATCATTTGCGTCGGGTGATACTCGTCGGTGAGGCCGTTGAACACCGGTACGCCGGCGTACTTTGCCAGCTCCTCGACGATTTCCTGCTTGAAGCCACGGTACTCGATGGCGTCGTACATGCGCCCGAGCACACGGGCGGTGTCCTTCATGCTTTCCTTGTGACCGATCTGCGAGGAGTTCGGGTCGATGTAGGTGACATTGGCGCCCTGGTCATAGGCTGCGACTTCGAACGCGCAGCGGGTGCGGGTCGAGGTCTTTTCAAAGATCAGCGCGATATTGTTGCCCTTGAGATGCTGCTGTTCGGTGCCGGTGTACTTGGCACGCTTGAGGTCGCGGGACAGGTCGAGCAGGTAGCGCAATTCGCGAGGGGTGTGGTGTTCCAGGCTCAGCAGATTGCGGTTATGGATATTGAACGCCATTTTGGATCTCCTAAGGTGAGCAGGTTAGTAGTCAATCGGATCGCGGATGATCGGGCAGGTCATGCAATGGCCGCCGCCCCGTCCCCGGCCGAGTTCGCCGGCGCTGATGGTGATCACTTCCACGCCTGCCTTGCGCAGCAGGGTATTGGTGTAGGTATTGCGGTCGTAGCCGATGACCACGCCTGGCTCCACGGCCACCACGTTGTTGCCGTCGTCCCATTGCTCGCGTTCGGCGGCAAAGCTGTTGCCGCCGGTTTCCACCACACGCAGGGCCTTGAGGTTGAGGGCCTGGGCCACGGTGTCGAGGAAGTTGGTTTCTTCACGGCGGATGTCGATGCCGCCCGCTTTGCTTTCATCGGGACGCAGGGTGAAGGCGACGATCTGGTTCACCACTTCCGGGAAGATCGTGACGAGGTCGCGATCACAGAAGCTGAACACCGTGTCCAGGTGCATCGCCGCGCGGGATTTAGGCAGGCCGGCGACGATCACTTTCTCGACGGCCTTGTTTTTGAACAGGTTCACCGCCAGTTGGGCAATGGCCTGCCGCGACGAGCGTTCGCCCATGCCGATCAACACCACGCCGTTGCCGATCGGCATCACGTCACCGCCCTCGAGGGTGGAGTTGCCGTGGTCCTTGTCCGGGTCGCCGTACCAGATCTGGAAGTCGGCGTTGGTGAACTCGGGGTGGAATTTGTAGATGGCGGTGGTCAGCAGGGTTTCCTGGCGGCGTGCCGGCCAATACATCGGGTTGAGGGTGACGCCACCGTAGATCCAGCAGGTGGTATCGCGGGTGAACTGGGTGTTGGGCAGCGGCGGCAGGATGAAGCTGGAGTTGCCGAGGAAGTCGCGGAACATCTCGATGGCCTTGCCACCGAAACTGGTGGGCAAGTCATCGCCCGAAACGCCGCCGATCAGGAACTCGGCGATCTTGCGCGGCTCCAGGCTACGCAGCCACGAGGTGGTTTCGTTGATCAGGCCCAGGCCCACCGAATTGGCGGTGATCTTGCGTTCCAGGATCCAGTCCAGCGCTTCGGGAATGGCGACGATGTCGGTCAGCAGGTTGTGCATTTCCAGCACATCGATGTTGCGTTCGCGCATCTTGGTGACGAAGTCGAAGTGGTCGCGCTTGGCCTGGGCCACCCACAGCACGTCATCGAACAGCAGTTCATCGCAGTTGTTCGGGGTCAGCCGCTGATGGGCAAGTCCCGGGGAGCAAACCATGACTTTGCGCAGTTTGCCGGCTTCGGAATGGACGCCGTACTTAACTTTTTCCTTGGTCATTACAGTGATCCTCCAGATGTCAAAACAGGGTAGTTACAGAGTCAGGAAGCCGTCGTAGAGTCCGTAGGCCGCCACCACGGCGCCCACGACCACCGCAGCGAAAATCAGCTTCTCGACGTTGGTGAAAACCGGTTTGTTGATTTCCAGCTTGGCCTTGGCGAACAGGATCACGCCGGGGGCGTAGAGCAGGGCGGACAGCAGCAGGTATTTGATGCCGCCGGCGTACAGCAGCCAGATCGCGTAGATCAGGGCCACCGCGCCGATGATCAGATCCTTCTGCCGTTCGCCCGCCGCGCCTTCGTAGCTTTCGCCACGCACCGCCAACAGCAAGGCATAGGCTGCCGACCACAGGTAGGGCACCAGAATCATCGAGGTGGCGAGGTAGATCAGCGACAGGTAGGTGCTGGCCGAGAACAGTGTGATGATCAGGAAAATCTGCACCATGGCGTTGGTCAGCCACAGGGCGTTGACCGGTACATGGTTGGCGTTTTCCTTGCGCAGGAACTCCGGCATGGTGTGGTCCCTGGCGGCGGCGAACATGATCTCCGCGCACAGCAGCACCCACGACAGCAATGCCCCCAGCAACGAGATGATCAAACCGACGCTGATCAGCACCGCGCCCCAGTGACCGACCACATGCTCCAGCACGGCGGCCATTGACGGGTTCTGCAGTTTGGCCAGTTCCGGCTGGGTCATGATCCCCAGCGACAGCACGTTGACCAGGACCAGGAACAGCAGCACGGTGACGAAACCGATCACGGTGGCTTTACCCACATCGCTGCGTTTTTCCGCCCGGGCCGAAAAGATGCTCGCGCCTTCGATGCCGATGAACACCCATACGGTGACCAGCATCATTTTGCGCACCTGGTCCATCACGCTGCCCAGGTCCGGGTTCTTCAGGCCCCAGATGTCGGCGGTGAAGATGTCCAGCTTGAAGGCGAACAACGCGATCAACATGAACAGCAGCAGCGGCACAATCTTGGCGACGGTGGTCACCAGGTTGATGAACGCCGCTTCCTTGATGCCTCGCAGGACCAGGAAGTGTACGGCCCAGAGCAGCACCGAGGCGCCGATCACGGCAGCAGGGGTATTCCCCTCCCCAAATAGCGGAAAGAAATAGCCCAGGGTGCTGAACAAAAGTACGAAGTACCCCACGTTGCCCAGCCAGGCGCTGATCCAGTACCCCCAGGCGGACGAGAAGCCCATGTAGTCGCCGAAACCGGCCTTGGCGTAGGCGTAGACCCCACCATCCAGGTCGGGTTTGCGGTTGGCCAGGGTCTGGAACACGAACGCCAGGGTGAGCATGCCGACGGCGGTGATCGCCCAACCGATCAGAATGGCGCCGACGTCCGCACTCGCGGCCATGTTTTGTGGCAAGGAAAATATACCGCCACCAATCATTGAACCCACGACTAACGCAACCAGTGCGCCGAGTTTCAGTTTTCCGGGTGCTTCAGACATTGCATGACTCCAATGCAGGAGAAGAGAGGCAACAGACTAATTCTGTTGACTGTTCATTCAACTGATTTAGATCACTAAATGAGAGCGTTCCCAGGTTGTTGGCGGAGTGCCATCATTTACAATGCTTTTGCTTGTAATGCTTGTTTTAGAGCCTTTTCAAGATTATTTAAGTGTTTTTTGAGTTTGTTTCGAATTATGACGCTAGTTTGTTTTTCAGAATCTGCAAATTTTCTTCATGCATTTTTTGTACAGAATTGATGTATTAAAAAAACGTATAAAACAAATGATTATATCGACGTCCCTATAGCCGTTTTGTGCAAGTTAAAAGACGTTTATTGGCGTTATCCAATAAACGTTATTACTCTTCAGCAGTTTAGTTGAAGCCCGCCATGTGACGATCCCGCGGCAGGTGTCGCCCCCAAAGAAATGGAGATGCAATGATGTCGCAATCACCGAGCAAGCTTCGCCTGAGCGCGTTGATCGCGTTGGTGGTGGGGTCGATGATCGGCGGCGGGATTTTTTCCCTGCCGCAAAACATGGCGGCCAGGGCCGATGCGGGAGCGATCCTGATCGGTTGGGCAATCACTGCCGTCGGCATGCTCACCCTGGCGTTCGTGTTCCAGACCCTGGCCAATCGCAAGCCGGAGCTGGACTCCGGGGTGTATGCCTACGCCAAGGCCGGTTTTGGCGACTACATGGGCTTTTCTTCGGCCTGGGGGTACTGGATCAGCGCCTGGCTGGGCAACGTCGGCTACTTCGTGCTGCTGTTCAGCACCCTCGGGTATTTCTTTCCGGTCTTTGGCGAAGGCAACACACCGATAGCGATCGCCTGCGCTTCGCTGCTGCTGTGGACCGTGCATTTTGTGGTGATGCGCGGGATCAGGGAGGCTGCGTTCATCAATCAAGTGACCACCGTGGCCAAGATCGTGCCGCTGATCATGTTCATCGTGATCGCCGCCGTGGCGTTCAAGGCGGACGTCTTTACCCTCGATATCTGGGGCCGCAACAACCCGGAGTTTGGCAGCGTGATGGATCAGGTCCGGCACATGATGCTGGTCACCGTGTTCGTGTTCATCGGGATCGAGGGGGCCAGTGTCTATTCGGCCCGGGCGCAGAAACGTTCCGATGTAGGTCGGGCAACGGTGATCGGGTTCATTGGCGTGTTGGCGCTACTGGTGCTGGTGAACGTGCTGTCGCTGGGGATCATGACCCAGCCGGAGCTGGCGAAACTGCAGAACCCCTCGTTGGCGGCGGTGCTTGAACACATCGTCGGCCCCTGGGGGGCGTTGCTGATCAGCGTCGGCCTGGCGATCTCGTTGTTGGGTGCCTTGTTGTCCTGGGCGCTGTTGTGCGCCGAAATCCTGTTCGCCACGGCGAAAGACAAGACCATGCCGGCATTCCTGACCAGGGAAAACGCCAACCGTGTGCCAGTCAATGCGATGTGGCTGACCAACGCGATGATCCAGCTATTCCTGCTGATTACGCTGTTTTCCGCCGGTACTTACACCAGCCTGATTTATCTGGCGTCTTCCATGATTCTGGTGCCGTACCTGTGGTCGGCGGCCTATGCGGTGTTGTTGTGCGTACGCGGTGAAACCTACCAGCAGGCGCCGGCCGAGCGAAGCAAGGATCTGCTCATTGGCGCCATCGCCTTGAGTTACGCGGTGTGGTTGCTGTACGCCGGTGGCCTGAAATATTTGCTGCTGTCGGCGCTTCTGTATGCGCCGGGCGTGATCCTGTTTGCCAAGGCACGCCGTGAGCAGGGCATGCCATTGTTCACGGTCATCGAGAAAGGCATTTTCACCGCTGTCATTGGGGGCGCCGGGCTGGCGGCTTATGGGCTGTATAGCGGGGTGCTGAGTCTGTGAAGGTGTTGCTTGCGTATCAGCCACCCTATGACTGGCCGGCGATGCTGGGCTTTTTATCGGCACGGGCGATTGCGGGACTGGAAACGGTGGCCGATGGCGTTTACTCGCGCGGCATCGAACTGAAGGGTATGCACGGTACCCTTTCCATTCGGCCTGCTACGTCTGATGCCCTTGAGCTGACGCTGGATTTTCCCGACCCGAACGGTGTGCCCGAAATCGTCGCAAAAGTGCGGCGGATGTTCGACCTCGACGCTGATCTCGCCACGATCCATCGGCATTTAATATCCGTTGATCCGCTGATGGCCCGGTTGATTGCCCAGCGCCCCGGGCTGCGTGTACCGGGGGCGTGGGACGGTTTGGAGCTGGCGATCCGCGCGGTGCTGGGGCAGCAGATTACGGTGGTGGCGGCGATTCGCCTGGCAGGGAAACTGGTGGCGCAATATGGCGCACCGCTGGGTAGACCGTTGCCGGGATTGAGCCATGTGTTCCCCACGGCTGACGTGTTGGCGGGGGCCGATCTGGCTGCGTTGGGCATGCCGAAAAGCCGGGGCCGGACGTTGTCGGGTGTGGCTCAGGCATTACTCGATGATCCGCGATTATTCGAGCCCGGTCGCGAGGGGGGCGTAGCGCGGTTGCTGGCGTTGCACGGGATTGGTGACTGGACGGCGCAATACATTGCGTTGCGACAGTTGCGGGAGATGGATGGGTTTCCCAATGGCGACGTGGGGTTGATCAATGCGTTGGCGGTATTGGAGGGGGGGCCGGTGACAGCGAAACAGTTGCAGTTGCGGGGTGAAGGCTGGCGGCCCTATCGAGGGTATGCGGCGCAATTGCTGTGGACTTCGTTGAGTCGGGTGGACTGAGCTGATCCGGAATTTGTACTGGCAGTCCTGACGTCTTCGCGAGCAAGCCCGCTCCCACAGGGACTGCGTTTTTCCTGACTATCGCGATCAAATGTGGGAGCGGGCTTGCCCGCGAAGGCGATCTGGCCGTCACCACCAATGTGCGCGATGCGAACCCAGTTCCGTTGCCGGTAGCGCCCACTGCAACGGCGTCCCGGTTATCTTCAAAGGTGCGTGTAACCGATGTGCCGGCCCCCACGGTGTCTGCTCCACCATCAACCCCTGATCCTGCTCATCTTCCGCACGTAACGCTTCATTCGTCCCTGGTCCCTGCTCGATCAACAACTTCGCCGTACGCGCCAACGACAACCGCGCCGAGCCCCCCGTACCGTCGCTCAACCGCTGCGCCAACAACCTGATCGCACTGGCCGCCATCAAATACCCGGTGGCGTGATCGAGGGCCTGCACCGGCAACGGCGTCGGCTTGTCCACCTGCTTCCAGCGCATGCCCGCTTCGGCAATGCCACTGCTCATCTGCACCAGGCTGTCGAAGCCCCGGCGGTTTTGCCAAGGGCCACTCCAGCCATAGGCGCTCAGGCAAACATCAATCAGGTCCGGATTCAGTTGTTGGCGCTCATCCGTGCCGAAGCCAAGTCGCTGCAGCGCATCGGCACGATAGCCATGGAGCAGAATGTCGGCGTCCTTGAGCAGGCATTCGAATACGGCGCGGTCGGACTTGTCGTTCAGATCAAGACGCGCGCAACGTTTTCCCAACGTGACTTCCGGCACCACTCCCGGCTCGTTCCAGGTCGGCGGATCGATGCGCAAGACATCGGCGCCGAGGCCAGCCATGAAGCGACTGGCGATGGGGCCGGCGAGTACTCGGGTCAAGTCCAGCACCTTGATGCCCGCCAGTGGTTGAGTAACTGAACCAGTCCACGGTTTGCGGTTCTGGCCTGGGTCGTTGGCAAATAGAATCAAGGGCTCGGCATTGACCGCCTGTCCCTGAGGATGGGCCTGCCATTGATCCCAGGTACGCATTTGTGCGGCACAACCACCGGCATCGACCACCGCCTGTTCCAGCTCGTTCTTCGTCCATTGCGCCACTTTGCCGGCCATCGTTGCACGATCGGTACAGGCACCGAGCACGCTTTCAGCAGCGGCGCGGTGATGGGGCGCGTTGGTGTGCAGGCGAATCCAGCCATCGCGGGCGGCGTAGTCACCGGCCACCGGGTCCCACAGCGGTGGAACGTTCCAGCCGATCGGGCGAATCGAGGTGGCGAACCAGAAGGACGCCAGGCGTCGGTCAACTTCAAGGTCGGGCAGGCGTCCGGTTTGCTGGTGCAGCAGTTCGCTGGCGGCCTGGCCGGCGGCAGCAATGCTGGAGCAGGCCAGGTCAGTGACGGCAAACGCCGAGGGCAGGGCGCCGCTGGACGTGAATGGAATCCTGGTGTGAGGCAAACCGAGTGCGGATTGAATGGACGTGAGCAGATCAGTCATTGAAGAGCCCTCCGGAGCGAGAGCCCGATCTTAGTCCAAAACAGGTGACAAGCCAGATGAAACCTGTGGGAGCGGGCTTGCTCGCGAAGACGATCCATCATTCAACGATGATGGTGACGGTTACACCGCTTTCGCGAGCAAGCC